>CAITUY010000075.1 GCA_903895695.1 uncultured bacterium | reverse complement strand
GCTGCCCGTGCCCATCGCTGGGTTCGTCGGCGGCTGATTGCTGCCAGTGATCAAATCGACTGACTTCCGCTGGCTTCCGCGTTTGGGTTTGCGCTGATTGGCATTTCGCGCAGCACTTTTAATCACCGCTTCCCTAAGTGCCGCATTCCATTCTTCAGCAGGCATGTCCACTTCTATGATGCCTGTAGGATCGCCCGGCTTCCAATTGACGTTAAACACCATCGTTATCTCCGATCCCGCGTAGGAAATCCGCCCTCTGCTGCGGTTATGTCACGCAGTTAGTTGCTGCGTGGCCGCTTTGGCTGCGTAATTCAGGCCAGCGTGGGCGCCCATTTCAGAGCATCGTGGGCAGCGATTTCAGAGGAACGTGGGCAGGCGTTTCACGCCATCGTGGGCACCCTTGCGACGGGGTGAACGAGCCTCGACCGACAGTCTAACCGGGCTACGGATTGCCTCGCCGTTTGGAGCGAGGGGACCCCATGCCGACCGAGAGACTGCCGATGCGCCGGATACGGGATCTTCTTCGCCTCACCTTTGAGAACGGCCTGAGCAACCGCCAGGTCGCCGCCTCCCTCGGTCTCAGCAAGGGGGCCGTCGGGATGTACCTGCGCCGCGCCCGCACCGCCGGCGTAACCTGGCCGCTTCCGGAGGAGCTGGCCGACACGGCCCTCGAGCGCCTGCTGTTTCCTGGGACTCCGCAGGATCCAGAGGCGCTACGGCCCATGCCCAACTGGGCCTATGTGGACGTCGAGCTGCGCCGCCCGAACGTCACCCGGGCGTTGCTTTGGGAAGAGTACCGCACCGGTCAGCCGACTGCGTACGGCTACACCTGGTTCTGCGTCGCCTTCGATGCCTGGAAGGGCAAGGTGTCGGCCAGCATGCGCCAGCACCACGCCGCCGGGGAGAAGGTGTTCGTCGACTACGCCGGCTCCACCATCGACGTCATCGACCCCCGGACCGGCGAGGCCCGCCCCATGAAGCTCTTCGTCGCCGCCATGGGCGCATCCAGCTACATCTTCGCCACCGCGCGGCCGAGCGAAGGGCTTGGCGACTGGATCTCCTGCCATGTGGAGATGCTGGAGTTCCTGGGAGGCGCGCCCGCCGTTTTCGTCTGCGACAACCTCAAGGCCGGCGTCACCAAGCCGGATCGATACGAACCCACCATCAACCGGACCTACCAGGATCTGGCTCGCCACTACGGCGCCGCCGTCATTCCGGCCCGGCCCTACAAGCCTAAAGACAAGTCCAAGGTGGAGCAGTCGGTCCTTCTGGCTCAGCGATGGGTCTTGGCCAGACTGCGTAATCAACGATTCTTCAGCCAGGCCGATCTCAACACCGCCATTGCAGCCCACGTCGCAGATCTCAACAACCGGATCATGCGCGCCTACGGCGTCAGTCGTTCCCAGCTCTTCGCCACGATCGACGCCCCCGCCCTGAAGGGGCTGCCATCCGAGCCGTTCGCGTTCGCCACCTGGAAGCGCTGCCGCCTCGGTCCCGACTATCACGTCCAGGTCGGCGACTGCTTTTACTCGGCGCCCTTTCAGCTCATCAAAGAGGTCCTCGACGTCCGCGTCAGCGACCGGACCGTCGAGGTGTTCCACAAGGGCGCCCGCATCACCAGCCACGCCAAGTCGCCGGGCAAGCGGCTCTTCATCAGCCTGCCTGAGCACATGCCCAGCGCCCATCGGCGCCATGCAGCTTGGACCCCCGCGCGCATCATGGCCTTCGGCGATAAGATCGGCCCCGCCGTCGCGGCCTTGTTCGCCGCCATCATGGCCGACCGTCCCCACCCGGAGCAGGGATTTCGGACCTGCCTCGGCATCATCGCCCTGGAGAAGACCTACGGTCAGGCGCGTCTCGCCGCTGCTTGCCAACGCGCCGGCCTGATCAACGCCAGGTCCGTCGGCTCGGTTCATTCCATCCTCCAGAACGGCCTCGACCGCGCCTTCCTCGACGAGGAACCCGACCCCGAGCCCCTGCGGCACGCCAACATCCGCGGCCACAAGTTCTTTCACTAACACCCCCAAGGAGACCTCATGCTCAACCACCCCACCCACGACCGACTGATCACGCTCGGCCTTTCAGGCATGGCCAAGGCCTTTGAGGAACAGCGCCTCTCGCCCGATCTCGGCGCCCTCACATTCGAGGAGCGCGTCGGCATCATGGTCGATCGCGAGGCCGCCGATCGCGACAACAAGCGCCTCGCGGCCCGGCTGAAGTTCGCCGCGCTGCGCCAGGCCGCCTGTGTCGAGGACATCGATTTGCGCACGCCCCGCGGCATCGACAGGGCCCTCCTAGCAAGGCTCATCGCCGGCGACTGGATCGACCAACATCAGAACTGCCTGATCATCGGCCCCTGCGGGGTCGGCAAGAGCTGGCTCGCCTGCGCCCTCGGCAACAAGGCCTGCCGCGATGGCCGCCTCGTCCTCTATCAGCGCGTCCCGCGACTATTCGAAGCCCTCGCACTCGCCCGTGGCGACGGCCGTCACGCACGTCTTCTCAAAAACATCGCGCGGACAGACCTGCTCATTCTCGACGATTGGGGGCTCTCGGTCCTCACCCAGAACCAGCGCATCGACCTGCTCGAGATCCTTGAGGACCGCAACGGCCGCGGCTCCACCATCGTCACCAGTCAGGTCCCCGTGACCCTATGGACCGACGTCATCGGGGACCCAACCCTCGCTGACGCGTGCTTGGATCGCCTCGTACACAACGCCCACCGCCTCGACCTCACAGGAGACAGCATGCGCCGAATCCGCGGCAAGCGAGACCTTGACGCCGCCCAAGCCAACTGAGCCAATAAAACCGCTGTCGGTCAGGCTCCCGCCTGCCCACCATCAGCTGAAATCGGCGCCCACCATCCAGCGAAACTGGCGCCCACGATCACTGAATTCCGCACTTTGGCTTCGAGGGGGCTGTTGGGCGGTAAAGTTTCCCGCGTCGGCCACGGCAACGATACCTGGATCGTTTTCGGCAGAGAAGAGGCGCGTCGCTTCTGTGCGCTGGGACCGGTCAGGGACGTGTGACGGACGCATGGAGAAACGATCCGTCCAACGCCCCCTGATGGGTATCGAGCCAGCCCTTTGGCCGCTCGTAGTCCGCCAGGATTGAACTGAGAAATGCCCAGAACGCTTCACCGTGAGACCGATGCTTGAGGTGCGAAAGCTCATGAGCAACGACGTATTCCAGCACCCGCTTGGGTGCGAACACCAGCCGCCAGTCAATGTGGATCGTGCCGTTTGGGCCGCATGAGCCCCAGCCGGTGACGAACTCGGCGACGCGGATACCGCGAGGCTTCAGGCCGAACCGCTTTTCGTAAGCACCGGCGATGTCATGCACGTCCCGGCGGACACGTCGTTTTAGCCAGAGCTTGATTTCGGTGGCCACGATGGCGTCAGCGGCCTCCTCGGCGACCCAGGACGGCAGGTCCACGATGAAGCCGGTCTTGTGGGCGATCTCAATGTGCGAGCCGTCGTGGCGGCGGACGGTCAGTGACGACAGTCGTCCACGGAACGGTATTTTTGAGCCGGTCATGAAGTGGGGCACCGCAGCGCGGTTGGTCGTGACCTGCTCCAACTCACGCACGGTGTCGAACAGCCATTGTCGCTTGCGTTCAAGGAAGCTCTCGATGGCAGCATCGTCGTCCGTCGTAAGGGCCAAGACTTCTACGCAGCCCGGTGTGACCGTGATCCGGCGTTCTGCTGCCGTGGCAGTTCGGCGAAGCTCATAGGTGATCTCGGTTTGGCCGACTCGGACGC
>CAITUY010000074.1 GCA_903895695.1 uncultured bacterium | reverse complement strand
GCCTTGACCGCCGCCTCGACATTGGCGGTCAGCAGCTTGCATTTTGAACAGCCTGTTCCCAAAACCTGTATCTTCTTCACGGATTGAACCTTTCTCTCACATGATGGCGTTGAACAGGTAGCCCACCGCCATGATGCCGATGGCAACGACACCGAAGAACACGCCGAGCAGTCGGGGTTTGAGCACTTTGCGGAGGATGATCGCCTCCGGTAGGGACAGTGCGATCACTGCCATCATGAATGCCAGTACCGTTCCCAGCGCCGCGCCTTTCCCGAGCAGGGCCTGCACGATCGGGATGATGCCGGCCGCATTGGAATACATCGGCACGCCGATGAGTACCGCCAGCGGCACCGACCACCACGCGCCTTTGCCCATGATGGAGGCCATGAAGTTCTCAGGCACGTATCCGTGGATGCCCGCGCCCACGCCGATACCGATCAAGACGTAGAGCCACACGCGTCCCACGATGTCTTTCACCGCGTCGAGCCCCAGGCGAATGCGCGCGGGCCAGTCCGGCTCCGCTTCCGGCAACACAGCACCAGGCTTTGTCGCGTAAACCCAGTCTTCAACGTGCTTCTCCATTCGCAGCCGCCCGATGACCCAGCCGGCCACCATGGCGATGGCCAGTCCCGTCCCCAGGTAGATGGCCGCCACTTTCCATCCAAACAATCCGAACAGCAGGACCAGCGCGACTTCGTTGACCATCGGCGACGAGACCAGGAACGAGAACGTCACCCCTAACGGCACGCCGGCCGTGACGAACCCGATGAACAGCGGCACCGCCGAACAGGAACAAAACGGCGTGACGATGCCCAGCAGCGCGGCCAGCACGTTGCCGGCGGACTCGCTCTTGCCGGAAAGAATGCGGCGCGTCCGCTCCGGCGTGAAGAACGAGCGTACGATGCCCACGCAGAACACGACGATGGTCAGCAGCATCAGCACCTTGGGCGACTCGAAAACGAAGAACTCCACGGCGGCGGCCGGGTGCGATCCGGGCTTCAGCCCGAGCAGGGCATAGGTGAACCAGGCCGCGAACGGCGCGAGCGCGCCATACACCAGCCACCACGCGGCAAGCCCCGCGAGACCCCAGGGAAGATACTTCCGCCACCCGCTCACGTCACACCGCCTTAAGGTCCTTGTTCCTGCGTTTCGTGTCCGCCCGGACAACCTCGACCGCGCATTCGAACGCCTTGAGGATGCACGGCGTCTCCAGGCGGTAGTAGACCTTCATCCCGTCGCGGCGGTCGCTCACAATGCCGGCCCTCTTCAGGCTGGCGAGATGCCGGGATATGTTGGACTGGTCGATAGCCGCCAGTTCATTCAACACGCACACGCACCGTTCGCCGTCGGCCAGCGCGTTGACGATCAGCACGCGGACCGGATGCGCCAGAGCCTTCAGGATGTCCGCCCGAATCTTCGCTTGTTGATAATTCATTTGAATACTATATGCGCATATCAGCATAAGGTCAAGGGGATCGGCGATTCCCCATCTGGAGAAGGAATCAAGTCGGATGGGAGTCCTCTTCCCGCAAACCTACAACGCCTCAATCAGGGAAGGGCCGCTCTGGTAGGGACGGTTCTCCGAACCGTCCGCGGGTCATCGTGAACGGCGGTCAAGGGACTGGCCGCCCTACCAGGAGGCCCTGCGTCACTGAGACGTTGGCGCAGGTGTT
>CAITUY010000073.1 GCA_903895695.1 uncultured bacterium | reverse complement strand
GAACCTGGCATCAAGGTGACCGACGCCGAATTGGCCGCCGTCCGTATCAAGAAGAACAACTTCCATGGCGATTGGAACTATGCCATTCGTTCGAAATGATCCTCAATACTTGCTCAACTTATTTATGCGCGACGCCTTAGCCGCGCACGAACAAGGGGGGCAGGACAAGCCGGACGAGACGTTCGCCGATGCGGGGTATATCAGTGCGCCCGCTTTGGAAGTGGCTGAAGCAGCCGGGTATGTCCTTACCGGTCCGATCCCAGCGCCGCCGCACAGTGGCGCGCGGTTCGGTTCCGACGCCTTTGAGGTGGACCTTCCCAACCGCAAAGCCACGTGCCCAGCCGGAAAACTCAACTCGGAGTGTTCCAGAATTACGGAAACCAAGATCCAGGCGACCTACTACTATTTCGCGTGGTCAAAGGCCGACTGCATCATGTGTCCCCTCAAAGACCAGTGCCTCTCCAAGACGAAGCGCCAACCGTTCCGAACACTCCAGGTCGGCGACAAACACATGCTGGCGCAGGAACGCCGGATTCTCTGCAAGACGCCCGAGTACCAACGACGCATGCAGCGACGCAGTGGGATCGAAGGAACGCACAGCGAACTGGCTCGGGGGTACGGAATACGACGAGCACGTTATCGCGGTTTGGAGAAGACGCACCTCCAGATGCAATCTCACCAGCCGCTCCTGCATGGCGCGTAGCGCCGGATTCCTGTGCGCACGCGCTTCAAGCCGGCGCACCGCCGTGCCGACGGTCGAGAAACGAAGACGACGGGCTCTGAAGAGAGCAAATAGGTTAAGTGGAGCTGGTTGGGGCGTGGTAGAGGGAAGGGCTGGCAAGGTCACTGGAGTATGAGTGTGCGAGCTACCATGTTGCGGTGCGGTGGCCACGTAGGTGTTGGTGAAGCATGCAGGGCTGACGCAACGAGAGGCATCGGGGCGATTGCGGACGGGATTGGCCGTGAGTTGCCAAGTGGGACGCTTGGCCTGCATGACCCCTTGGCCTATTGGTTTACTAGTTGGCGGCCTTCGGCCGGGCGTTTTTCAGCATGAACTCCAGGATTGCCTTGGCGTCGGCATATCCTGTCGCATGTCCCATTTCCTCTTTGTTGATGAGCAGGACTTTGCCGCCATTCGTGGCCACCGCTTTCGCCAGGCGGAAGACGCTTTGGGGCGGCACGGCGGTATCCTTACCGGACACCGTCAAGCCGAGCGGCATGGTCAGTTTGTCCGCATGGAACTCGGCGCTACGCTTTTTGTACTCGAGAGGCGCCGTCGCCTTGGTGCCCCCGAATGACGCTTGTATGGCATCCTGAAAGTTTTCGTATTCGAGGAAGTTGGCCGTGCCGTTCATCGAGGCCACGCCATCGATGAGGTCGGGGTGGAGTGCGGCAAAAGTCAGGCTGGACGCCCCGCCCATCGAGCCCCCGCACAGGAACACGCGCGAGACACGACAGGTTCGCTTCAGTTCCGCAATGATCTGCACGACATCGGCCTCGGCTTTCGGACCCATCCAGGAGGTGGAGGCCCGATAGTCCGGCGAAACGTAGAGGATCTCGTGTTCGGCCGCGAAGTCGCGCGCGGCCCGGCATTCATCGCGGGCGTCCCGGATGAACTGCCAGCGATCGGAGCCGTGTCCATGCAGCGCGATCAGGACATCATGCGGCGCGGAGGAGGTGAAGGCCGCGGGAAACAGCAAAACATATTTCTGTTCCGTGCCGTCGCATTGCGCCTTGAACGACACGTCCTGGGTTGTGGCCTGGCCGGGTGCGCTGCCGAGGCTTTGAATTGCTGAGAGGAGAAATAACACGGGAACTACCCTTCGGGCGGCACTTTTCATCAATGGGTCGTGTGTGATTTTATGAAGTCGGCAATATGCCCGACGGCCTCCCGGCTTTCCGGGAGGCCCCGGATCTGGAAAACATGGACCTGGCCCGGCCAGACTTCCAGCTTCACGTCGACCCCGGCCGCCCGGGCCTTAGCCGCCACACGAGTGCTGTCGTCGCGAATCACTTCGTAGTCGCCGACCTGGATCAGCAGCGGCGGGATTCCGGTGTAGTCGCCAAATACCGGTGAGGCGAGCGGGTCCCGCGCGTCGCCCGCGCCCATGTAGAGTCTCACGAACTCCGGCAGGCAACTGGGATGCATGTAGAGCTCGGTTTCCGACTGGCTCTGAATCGACTCGCTGGCCAGGGTCAGGTCGGTAAAGGCCGACATGGGGATGGCCCCATTGGGTAGCGGCCGGCGACGATCGCGCAGCGCGAGCAGGGTGGATAGCGTCAATCCGCCGCCGGCTGAATCCCCGGCGATGAAAGTCGCGCGGGAGGGTGCCGCCCCGCGCGGGCCGTGGGCGAGCATCCATTCGAAGGCGCGGATGCAGTTCTCGAGACCGGCGGGGAAGGGGTGCTCGGGCGCCAGGCGGTAATCGGGGAGCAGAACGGCGCAGCGGGCCGCTGCGGAAATGTCGGCGGCCAGGGGCAGATAGTTCGCGCCGGAGCCCGATACAAAGCCGCCGCCGTGCAGGTACAGCAGGCGCAGATCCGGGTCGGCACCCGGTGCCATCACCCATTCGCAAGGCAACCCGTCAACCTGCGCGGGAATGCACGTGACGTTCTTGTCGGCGGGCTCCTGGCGCGCCGCCATGCACTGGCGCAGTCCGGCGAGGTTGAACTCGTTGCCCGGCGCGCCAAACTGCGGGTATTTCCGGGACTTCCGCCAGAACTCCTGACTCTGGCGCGATGCCATCAAGGGGCCCTCCCGGCCTCAGGAGCTGCCTTCTCTGCGGTCAGGCCCGCCTCGGCCAGGGCTGCTTTCGCGCAGTCCGGGCAGTAACCATGCGAGAACTGGGTATTGGCGTGTTGCCCCATATAGGCCTCCAGTTGCTGCCAATCGCCCTGTTGGTTGCGAATTTTTTTGCACTGGGCACAGATCGGCAGGAAGGTCTCAAGCACCTTGACCTCGGAAAGCGATCGCCGCAGTGCCTCGGTTACTTCGCGTTCATGGTCAAGCGATCGCTTCAGATTGGCCACCGACCATCCGAACGCCAGAAAGGAAATGAGCCGGATGATGGTGTTCCAGGTCGCGAAGATAGGAGCGGAATAGGGGTGGCCGGCGTCTGCCAAGAACCAGACAATCGATGACACGACAGCCATGGCAATTGCTGCGCCGGCGCCCAGATACCAGGCCGCGAGTCCAACGGGCAAAAAGTAGAAGGCAAAGAAGTTGAGTTCGTACCCGGTCTGCCAGTCAATCAAACCTAGAACCGATGTGATGAGAAGTATGACGGCCCACACCGTCCAGTCCTGGAAGCTCCGTATCTTCATTTTGTCCCTGAATGACCTGGCAAAATCGGTGTCCTATCCGGCGTGGGGCGGACAATAGAATGCCGGTGGTTGAGAATCAAGGCTGGATCGGCCCGTATGGGGTGGGATGGTGTTGGGCCGTGTCGCGTTTACGCCTTAGCCTGGCCCCATTTCCAGTCGCGGATTTCCGGCAGGTCTTCGCCGTACTTCGTGATGTATTGCTTGTGCTCGATGAGCTTGTCGCGCAGGGCCTGTTTGGCATAGGCCGCTTTCGCGCCGAGCGCGGGCACACGGTCGATCACGTCGATGACGAGGTGGAAGCGATCCAGGTCGTTCATCACCACCATGTCGAACGGCGTCGAGGTCGTGCCTTCTTCTTTGTACCCGCGTACGTGCAGGTTCTTGTGATTGGCGCGGCGGTATGTGAGCCGGTGAACCAGCCAGGGATAGCCGTGGTAGGCGAAGATGACCGGCTTGTCTGTCGTGAAAAGCCCGTCGAATTCGGTGTCGCTCAGGCCGTGCGGATGCTCGCTCTGCGGCTGCAGTTTCATCAGGTCTACGACGTTGATCACCCGTACCTTGAGTTCGGGGAAGTAGCTGCGCAGCAGTTCAACAGCCGCCAACGTCTCCAGCGTGGGCACGTCGCCGCAACAGGCCATGACCACGTCCGGCTCGCCGCCCTGGTCGTTGCTGGCCCACGGCCAGATGCCGATGCCGGCCGTGCAGTGCTTGATGGCGGCCTCCATGTCCAGCCACTGCGGGGACGGCTGCTTGCCGGCCACGATCACGTTCACGTAGTTGCGGCTGCGCAGGCAGTGGTCCGTCACGGAGAGCAGCGTATTCGCGTCGGGCGGGAGGTAGACGCGGATGATCTCCGACTTCTTGTTCACCACGTGGTCGATGAACCCGGGGTCCTGATGGCTGAACCCGTTGTGATCCTGCCGCCAGACGTGGGACGAGAGCAGGTAGTTCAGGGAGGCGATCGGCCGCCGCCAGGGAATGTGGTTCGCCACCTTGAGCCACTTGGCGTGCTGGTTGAACATCGAATCGACGATGTGGATGAAAGCCTCGTAGCACGAGAAGAAGCCGTGCCGGCCGGTCAACAGGTAGCCTTCCAGCCATCCTTCGCACTGGTGCTCGCTCAGCATTTCCATCACGCGGCCGTCGGGCGCAATGTGGTCGTCAATGGGAATGATCTCGGCCGTCGAGCAGCGATTCGTCACCTCGAACACGGCGCCCCAGCGGTTTGAAGCCGTTTCGTCCGGGCTGAAGACCCGGAAGTTGGCGGGATTCAGTTTCACGACATCGCGGACGAACTGGCCCTGGACGCGCGTGGCTTCGCCATCGGCGGCGCCGGGTTGCGTCACGGGCAAGGCATAATCGCGGAAGTCCGGCAGGCGCAGGTCGTGCAACAGGAGCCCGCCGTTGGCATGCGGATTGGCACTCATGCGGCGCTGTCCCTGCGGGGCCAATTCCGCGATTTCGGGACGCAGCTTGCCGGCGGCATCGAACAGCTCCTGCGGTCGATAGCTCCTCATCCAGTCTTCAAGAATTTTGACGTGTCCCGGATGGCTCATCTCGCCCATGGGCACTTGATGCGAGCGGAACGTGCCTTCGGTCGGCTGGCCGTCGACGAACTTGGGGCCGGTCCAGCCTTTGGGCGAGCGCAGGATGATCATCGGCCAGCGCGGCCGTGTCGTGAATCCGTGGGCTCGCGCGTCGGCCTGGATGCGCTTGATCTCGGCGACCGCGGCATCGAGCGTGGCGGCCATGAGTTCGTGCATCGCCAGCGGGTCGTCGCCTTCGACGAAATGGGGCGCGTAGCCGTAGCCGCGGAAGAGCGCTTCGAGCTCGTCGTGTGGAATGCGGGCCAGAACGGTGGGGCCGGCAATCTTGTAGCCGTTCAGGTGCAGGATGGGCAGCACCGCGCCGTCGTGGACCGGGTTAAGGAATTTGTTCGAGTGCCAACTGGTGGCGAGGGGGCCGGTTTCGGCTTCGCCATCGCCCACGACGCAGGCCACGAGCAGGTCTGGATTATCGAATGCCACCCCGTAGGCGTGGGAGAGCGAGTACCCCAGTTCGCCGCCCTCGTGTATCGACCCGGGTGTTTCCGGCGCCACGTGGCTGGGGATGCCGCCCGGAAAAGAGAACTGCTTGAACAGCCGTTTCATCCCGTCTTCGTCGGTCGAGATGTTGGGATAGACCTCGCTGTAGGTCCCTTCCAGGTAGGCGTTCGCCACCAACCCCGGCCCGCCGTGACCGGGCCCGGTGACATAGATGACGTTGAGGTCCTGCTGCTTGATGACCCGGTTCAGGTGAACGTAGACGAAGTTCAAGCCCGGCGTCGTGCCCCAGTGGCCAAGGAGCCGGGGCTTGATATGCTCCAGCGCGAGCGGCTGCTTCAAGAGGGCATTGTCGTAGAGGTAGATCTGCCCGACAGACAGATAGTTGGCGGCGCGCCAATAGGCGTCCATCCTGGCGAGCAGTTCGGGCGCTAGAGTCTTCGGTTCTGTCTTCATGTTTCTGAAGCTAGCGGCGAAGCAACAAGACCGCAAGAATGATCCGCCGGAACTGGATTACTCCTGTTCCCTTGTGGCGGTGACGGATGGCTGGCCGTCCTCGTCCCGCGCAACATGAAACTGAATGGGACGGCAACATACGGTGCAATCCTCGACATAGTCTGAGGGGGTATCCGTAAATTCAACTTGGACAGCAGTCTCCTCACCGCAGTAAGGACACTGAATCTGAACTTCGGCGATGTTGCTCATTCGACCTCCTGTAAGCTTTGCGCCATTTCTGAGGTGTGATGGGATGGCTTCATGTCAGGTTTCTCGCAGGCCTGGTCGAAGGCCCTGCAGGTCGTATTTCAGCAGATCACCGATGCGCTTGATGCTCACGTCAGCCGCCGGGCAGGTTGCCAACAGCTCCGGGTCCATGGCGTAGTGTCCCTGCCGCACGAAGATGGTCGTCACCCGCCGGCCCCAGATGTTCTTGATGGCGGCCAGGATGCGGAGTTTGTCGTCGACCATCACGTAGTGGTCCGCCGGATACCGCGTTTCGACCTCGGCCAGCTCGTGCTCCTTATGCACGTAGATCAGCACGTGTCCATCGACCGCTTCATAAAGCCCGGAGCGGTCCACTTTGCGGGGTTGGAAGACGACGTCACCGTCAGTAAGCAGGACAGTAGTTCCCCATGGCTTGACGGTGTCGATCACATCAAGCGCGTTGGGGAAGAGGCGCTCAGCAAAGGGATAGTTGATGAGGAAGCGCGAAACGGCGAGCAGACTCGGGTCATGCGGGTACGCGCTCCGGTAACGCTGCAAGGCTCCCAGATAGTCGGCGTAACCAAGCTGGGTTCGCAAGTGCTCGAAGATGTCCCAGTAACGCCGCGCCCGTGCGGCGCCGACCTCGCGGTTGAGGTAATCGCCGAGGTCGGCGATGATCCGGTCATTGTCGAGTAGCGTATTGTCCACGTCGAACAGGAAGACAGTCTTTACGGGACTCGAACGTTTGGACGTCTTCCGTTTCATGGCTAGTTGGTAACGTTTCGTACGGCGTCGCCGACCGCGCCAACGTCTTTGCCTGCTCCGCTGATCATGTTGCATGAGGTAAGCGTCATCGCCGTACCCAACAGAACCAGTATTACAATTAGCCTTTTCATTTGACCCTCTTTTCTCTGGACGCATCACCCTGTGGCATTCCGGGTTGCTCCCTAATGATCTTGTGGCCTACTTGCCTGACGGCACGACCTCCTTTGGAGGCTGATTGGTCGGGGCCTTACCATCGTGGTCCCGATCCCGGTCGCGGTCATGATCATCGCGGTCGCCAATTTTGGCGGCTGGATTTTCCACCCGTTTCGTCCCGTTGGAGACCGCCTTGTCATCGCGGTCGCGGTCGTGATCGCCGTCGTGGTCAACACGGTCGCCGTCATCGCGGGGGTGGATCTTGCTCGGCGGGCCTTCCGGCCTTGGATTCACTTTATCGGGATCCGGTTTCGGGATGACAGGTGCTTGGCCAAAAGCTGAAAGTGCCAATACCGAAGCGACTGAGATGCTGATAAGGCATCGTATGCGGTTCATATTCGTTCCTTTCTCTTCGGAGTGCTATCCGCGTACTCCTATGCTCTCTACGGCTAGCGTAGACCCTGGTGAGAGGGTATTCCATAGGGTCTAACCCTACCGTGAATCTCGGACTGCGGCCCGACGCACCGGCGCCATCAGCCCGGATGGCGCGGGTGCACTAGTCTCAGGTCTTATCGGTCTTGGCGCTTGTGTGGACTCAAGATCGATCAGGCCTCAACCCTGGTCTTCTTCCGGCCCGAGCCGCTTTTCTTGCCGCCGCCGGTAAGTTTGTTAACGGTGGCCCAAGCCCGTGCTTCCGCAGTTTCCGGACTCAGCCCCTTCTGCTCGTAGCCGGCTTCGATGTGGGCCGCCTGACGCTTCTGTTTATCCGTGTAGCTCGATTTGTCGCCTTGAGGCATTGCGAGTTGCTCCCTAATGATGTTGTGGTCTACTTGTTGTTGTCTGACGGCACGACCTCCTTCGTTGGGTCTAACCCTACCGTGATCGGCGTTTAGTCGCCCTTTGAAGAGGCTCTCACCCTATGGCGCACCATTCTGTGCGTCCATGCGCCAAAGGCTGGTGGCTCGCTTCGATTAACCTTGGACCGAAGGCCCCTTATCCGCATGCCCATTTCGCGCTGGGTTACGGCGGGAATGGCATCACCTTCAGTGTCATCGCGGCAAAGATCATCCGTGACTGCTTTCTTGGATGTGCGAATAGCGATGTCCACTTGTTACGGTACGGCCGTTGAGGCAGTTTGGCGGGGTCGGTTCATGGCGATGTGTAAGACCGGTCTGTCGGCAATGGGCCGCGTGGACCTGAGACAGCCACGTGCAGCATTGTTATTGCCGCCGCGGTAATCGCCGGGCCGATGACAAGGCCAATGATCCCGAAAGCGATCAGCCCCCCCATGATGCTTATCAGGACGAGTAACCCATTCATCGTCGACTTCCCGCTCATGAGGAGTGGCCGCAGCACGTGATCAACTGCTCCTATCAGTAGGATCCCGAGGGTCAACAGGATGGCCCCACGGGCCCAGAACCCCATCGCCAGCAACCATACCGCTGCGGGGAACCACACCAGCGCCGTGCCCACGACGGGCAATAGCGCGCAGAAGCCCATGACAAAGCCCCACAACACGGGCTCCTTCAGGCCCAAAACGGCGAACGCCAGGCCCCCGGCTAACCCTTGGACCACAGCAACAGCCAGAGTGGTCATGGTGCCGGCGCGGATCAGATCCGCGGTTTGATTGATGAGCTCCTCATTCCGTTGCTTGTCGAAAGGAAGCACCTTGCGAACGAATGCCATCAGCAGATTGCCGTCGCGCAGCAGGAAGAACGTGGCCACGAGCGCAACGAAGATGTGAAAAAGAAGCACAGCTGCGTTTTGCGCCATTGCAGCGGCGGATTTGGCGACAAATCCGGAAGCCTCGCTGACCGCTCCAGCCAGCCGGGAATCCACGTCCTCGATAAGCGGCAGCGGAACATGTGCCTGGAGCCACTGCCAGCCATCATTCAACCGTTGGTGGGTATCGGTGTCTTCCGCGGCATGCTGCAGGGCGCCGATAAACTGACCTGCCTCCTGAACCAACAAAGTGGTCAAAACGATGGCCGGCACGACGAGTAGAAGGGTCACCAGCACGGTAGAAAGCATGGCCGCTGTGCCTGGCGTCCAGCGCTTCCTGATGCACCGGAACACGGGGTGGGCACAAGAAACCAGAACGCCAGCCCAGGCCAGGGCCATGAAGAGCGGTTGGACGATGCGGAAGGCCAGGTAAGCGATTAGCACAACCAAGGCATAGAAGACGAGATCGTTCAAACGACGACGATCAGTTGTGGAGTGATCTGGCACAGATGATTAATGGCTAACTATCTTCGTTGAGCCCTTCATGATGCCGACTCCTTTTTATACTAGAACCAGAGGAAATGATGATCGCCCAGAATGATGCATCCGGAAAGCAGCATGCACGCCGAGACCAGCACCAGCAGCAGGGCGACGGCAAACATCTTCGTTATTACCTTCATAAAACCTCCTGTTACTCCCTTCATGATGCCGGGTGACGTGATTCCACGCCACCCGGCCACGGTTCGCCGATCTACTTGGTCATGGGTTCTTCGACCGTCATCTGGTTCTTCACGCTGGTCACACCTTGGATGTCGGTGACGAGCTTGGTGGCCAGGGCCTTCTCGGCGTCGTTCTTGGCAACACCGGTCAAGGTGACCTCGCCATGCCGCGTCGCGACTTTGGTCTTCAGGGCGCTGGTCGAGCGATGGGCTGCCAGTGCAGTCTTAACCTCGGCCGTGATGGAGGCGTCATCGATCTTCTCTCCCATGGTTCGCTCCACGGGCTCCGGATTCGCCGCCACTGTCATCTCGTTCTTAACCTCTGTCACACCGTCGATATCCTTGGCGTATTCGCCGGTGAGTTCCTTCTGGGCCGTAGTGGCCGCTTCACCTCTCAGCGTCACGACTCCCTCCTTGACGTCGACGGTGGTCTTGCTGGCGCTGACGTTGCGATGGAACATCAGGGCTAGTTTCACCCTTCTGTCAATCGACGCGTCCGCACTTTCAGCGGCCGCTTCGGCTTTGGTCGTCAGTTGATTGTCCACCCGGGTGACCCCAGGCAGACTCTCTGCCGTGTCCTGGGCCAACGACTTGTGCGATGATTCGGTTACCGTCCCGGTCAACGTAACGACCCCTTCTTTGGCCTCGATCTTAACCGCGTCGTCCTTGAGATACGTCATATACACGTGTGTCTTTTTGAACGACGACTCGATCCGGCTGTCTGTTTCCGACGCACGCACAGACGCGCTGGTGACGAGTATTGTGGCCGCAGCCACTGCGAACGCTAGATGATATGCATTTTTCCGCTTCACTCTGATGCCTCACTTTTCCAATGGTTGTTGAGTATATTCCTCGATGCTGTCAAATCAGCCAAAACTCACCCGTCTAACTTATGCTGCACCTCCTATCCGTGATGCGCTTTCCCGTCGGTCGCCGCCCGCAGTGCGTCCCGTTCCTGTGCGGTCAGATCGGGCAGGTGACGGATGAAGGCGACGATTTCCCATATCTCCCTATCGTTGCGCGTGGGGCCGAAGGCGGGCATGGGCGTCATCCGGATGCCGTGCTTGATAACCCAGAAGAGTTCTCCGTCCGGCGTGTCATCCCCTTGGTCGCCCAGCGATGGCGCGGGTGGATTGAGCCCCGCGGATAACTCGGCCCCTGGCACGTCAGGAGCCCCATGGCACATGACGCACGTCGCGCGATAATGGTCAAAACCCGTGGCGATGGCTGCCGGATCGCCAGCCTGCGGGTTCTTCTCCTGCGGGGCACGCTTCGCCACCGATCGGTCGCGCGCCCATGGCGCGAGAGTCCGTTCTATAAGACCGGGCTTTGCGTCCGCTCCTACGTCGATCATGCCCGTAGCCATGAGGAGGACCGGCACCAATAAGCTGGCGAGAATTCCGACCAGAAAACTCAACGTCATCAGCCATTTGGTCTTCATCACGTTCCTTTCCACTTTAAGCGGCCATCACCCTATGACGCACCCATCCTGTGCGTCCATGCGCCAAAGGCTGGCTCCGCGCTTCGATTAACCATGGGGCGAAGGCTTAAGCCAGGATATTGACCTCGATGATCCCCGCCGCGACGGCGCAGCGGGTGAGACTGGCCGTGTCATGGATGTTCAGTTGCCGCATGAGGTGATCACGATGTTTTTCGACCGTTTTGGCGCTGAGACCCAGTTCCGCGGCGATCTGTTTGTTGCACATGCTTTCCGCAACTAACTGAAGCACCTCAACGTCGCGCGAAGCCAGTTCGGTCATTATCCTGATGGATGGTTTGGCTTCGTCGGGCGGCTTCTCAAGACAATCGTCATGGCGCTCGGAAGGGCCAGGATTCAACACCGTGCCTCCTCTGTGGACCACGCGGATGGCACTGCACAGGCTCCCGGCGGTAGTCTGCTTGGTCACATATCCCGCCGCGCCGAAAGCGGCCGCTTGCTCGACGTACGTTGGACTATTGTGCGCGGAGAGGATCAGCACCCTGGCGGATGGAACCGTTCGGCTGATTTGGCGGGTGGCCTCCAGGCCGTTGAGCAGCGGCATTGAGATGTCCATGACAACAACGTCTGGATGCAATACCTGCGTCAAGTGCACCGCTTGGCGGCCGGTTTCAGCTTCGCCGACCACTTCGATGTCGCCTTCGTCTGCCAATAACGCCCTAAGCCCAATGCCCTTCGGTAATTCCCATGTGCGGGAGGCTACTCTAGGGCGTCGCTCTTGAGTAGCTCCATATTCAGTGCAGTCATTTCCTCGACCGTAGCGAGTAGCTCCCTGTAATTCTCCGACATGCGGCGTGCCAGTGGT
>CAITUY010000072.1 GCA_903895695.1 uncultured bacterium | reverse complement strand
GGACGTGCAGTACGTCGTGCAGGACAACCAGGTGCTGATCGTCGACGAGTACACCGGCCGCATCCTGCCGGGACGGCGCTGGAGCGACGGGCTTCACCAGGCCGTGGAAGCCAAGGAAGGCGTCAAGATCGAGCGCGAGACCCAGACCCTGGCCACCATCACCATCCAGAACTACTTCCGCATGTACCAGAAGCTCGCGGGCATGACCGGCACCGCCGAAACGGAAGCGGACGAGTTTCACCAGATCTACAAACTCGACGTGTCCGTCATTCCCACCAATCGGCCGGTGCGGCGCGTGGATGGCAACGACGTGGTGTACAAGACCCAGCGCGAGAAGTTCAAGGCCATCACCGACGAGATTGCCGAGTGCAACCAGCGGGGCCAGCCTGTGCTCGTCGGCACGATTTCGGTGGAGACTTCCGAACTGCTCAGCCGCATGCTGACCCGCCTCCACATCACGCACAACGTGCTCAACGCCAAGAACCACGAGCGCGAGGCCGACATCGTGGCCCGCGCCGGCCAGAAGGGCGCGGTGACCATCGCCACCAACATGGCCGGCCGCGGCACCGATATCAAGCTGGGCGAAGGCGTCGTCTGGGTGCCCCGCGAGATGATCCTGTCGCAAACGCGCCTCGAAGATAAAATCGACGGGACGACCTTGCGGGAGCAGCTTCTCGAGAAGCCCTGCGGGCTGTACGTGATGGGCTCGGAACGCCATGAGTCCCGCCGGATCGACCGCCAGCTTCGCGGCCGTTGCGCGCGCCAGGGCGACCCGGGAACGTCGCGCTTCTTCGTATCGCTCGAGGACGATTTGATGCGGCTGTTCGGGTCCGACCGGATTGCGGGCATCATGGAACGGCTCGGCATGCAGGAAGGGGAAATGCTTGAGCACCGCTGGCTCAACCGGTCCATCGAGACGGCCCAGCGACGGGTGGAACAGCAGAACTTTTCCATCCGGAAGCGTACGCTCGAATACGACGACGTGATGAACAAGCAGCGGAACGTGATTTACGGGTTCCGCGGGGAGATCGTCCGCAGCGCGAATACGCGCGAGCCGCTATACGACATTATCTATGACGTGATTTTCGGCCATGCCGAGGAAATGCAGGCGGGCAACCCCGAGGCCGTGGACGCCTTCCTCCTATGGGTACATGCGACATTCCCGCTGACGATCAAGCGCGATGAGTTGGCGCGCGAGAAAGGCAGCGCGGAAAAGAACGCCGAGCTTGTCTTTGACCGAGTCCGGGAAACCTACGAGTTGAAGGTGAAGGCGGAGGCGGCCGGGCCGTTGAGCAACGCGGTGGAGCGCAACGTCATGCTGCAGGCGATCGACACGCACTGGCAGGATTACCTGCGGAGCATGGACGCCCTGCGGCAGGGCGTGGGGCTGCGCGCCTACGGGCAGCGCGATCCGCTGGTCGAGTACAAGCGCGAAGCCTACGACATGTTCGCGAACCTGATGGACGACATCCGCGAGGAAATCTGCAGCAAAATATTCCGGGCATCCAGCCAGATTCTCTCCTTCGAGCGGTTCATGAACCAGTTGCCCCGCCAGGCCGTTCACGACGAAGTGAGCGTGCTGGGGAGTCGGCCGACAGGCCCGGCGGCGCCCGTCGTGCGCGGCGGCGAGGAAGTGATGCAGGCGGCCATCAAGGCGGCGTCCACGCCGGTTCGGCGCGAGATGCCCAAGGTCGGGCGGAACGACGCCTGCCCCTGCGGCAGCGGCAAGAAGTACAAGAAGTGCTGCGGCGCAAACATGGCGTGAGGCGGTGGGATCGCGGGTACAACTTGGGGTAGGGCGTGGGCATCCTTGCCCCGCCGTGACATGCACGAAACAGTGGCGCACCAGGCACGGCGCGGCGAGGACGCCGTCGCCCTACCCAATAGAGATCCAATAGGCGTTCTAATGGCATTCGATAAACCCACTGACTCAGGGACGCTTTCCGGCCTTCGCCTTCCGGCGTGGCTCCCCGGTTGGCGAACCGCGGCCGCCGTGGCGTCGGGGTTGCTGCTGGCTGCCGCTTTTCCGCCGTTCGAGGCAGCCGGCCTGGCCTGGGTGGCGCTGGTGCCGTTGCTACTGGCGCTGATCGGCGTATCGCCGCGTGAGGGTGCCCGCCTTGGGTGGATCGCTGGGTTGACGTTTTGGGTGATCGGGCTGGGGTGGATGCTCCGTCTGCTCGAAACGTCGCCCGCGCCGTTCCTGCTCGTCCTGCTGGGCTGGGGTCTGCTCGTGGCCTACTGCGCCGCCTATGTCGCCGCCTTCGGGCTGATCTTTGCCTGGCTGGCGGCAACGATTGGCACGACCCGATTTTGGCAGACGCTGCTCCTGATGGGGCTGGCGACGGCCACCTGGGTCGGGGGCGAGTATGCGCGGGGGATTCTGGGCGGCGGCTTCCCGTGGAACGGGCTGGGCGTGTCCCAATTCCGGAACCTCGGGCTCATTCAGTGCGCGGCTTGGGGCGGCGTGGCAGCCGTCAGCGCGGTCCTGGTCCTGGCCAATGCAGGCATCGCGTTCACCGTGCGCCGGTACCTGCCCGGCCCGGGCCGGCAGGCGTATCGGCCGCACATTGAGCTGTTCGCCGGGTTGCTGGCAACGCTTCTCTGTTACCGCTTTGGTTTTACCAGTATGCGCGAATACGCGGCCCTGCCGACGACGCTCGAAATCGCGGCCGTGCAGCCCGCTATCGCGCAAATGAAGAAGTGGGACGAGGGCGAGTCGCAGCGCATCCTGGCGCGGCTGCGCACGCTGACGGACGAGGCGGCGGAGGCCGAACCCAAGCCCGACCTGATCGTCTGGCCGGAGACGGCCACGCCGGACTGCGTGACGGTCGAGGGCGAGTCGCAGGCCCTGGTCAAGGATATGGCCCGTCATGGCGTGCCGCTGTTGGTCGGGACCATGGACGTGATCGATAACGGGCGTGACGATCTGCTCTGCTACAACGCCGCGATCCTGTTCGATGCGCATGGCCGGCCCGCGGGCCGCTACGACAAGCAGCACCTGGTTCCGTTCGGGGAATATGTGCCGCTGAGCGGCCTGATCCCGGCGTTGGCCAAACTGGCGCCCATGGGGTGGAACTGCAGTGCCGGGCATTCCTCGACCGTGCTGGAAGTCGGCAAGCCGCCCGTGCCGTTCTCCTGCCTGATCTGCTTTGAAGACATTCTGCCCGACCTGGCGCGGACCGCCGTGCGGAAGGGGGCGCGCCTGCTGATAAACCAGTCAAACGATGCCTGGTTCGACCGGACCGGGGGCCCTCTGCAGCATGCGAGCCACAGCGTCTTCCGGGCGGTGGAGAACCGCGTATCGCTGGTGCGAGTCACCAACTCCGGCATCACCTGCCTGATCGAGCCCAACGGCGCCCTCGAAGAGGAGACCGCGAACGCCTGGGGTCTGACGCCCGGGCCACTCGTCAGGCGGCTGAGCGTTGGCGTGCCGGGACCCGAGTGGAAGCCCACGTTTTACACGCGCCACGGCGACCTGCCGTTCGCGGTGCCGTGCGCTGGGATCGCCGCCCTGGGTTTTGTGCTTGCGTTGGCAGCTTGCAGACGGGAAAAGGGTGGCCGCGTGGGAGGGCTTGGCCCGAACCCAGACGTGGCACGGGCATCTTGCCCGTAGCTGGCT
>CAITUY010000071.1 GCA_903895695.1 uncultured bacterium | reverse complement strand
CGTCCACGCTCATGCCCACGCGCCTTGCGCCAACCGGTCAGTAACTGGCCACGACTCCGCAGAAACGCTTCATCCTCAGGCCCCTTTGAGTTCAAGGTCACCCCAAAACACTGCTGAATTACCGAAGGGCATTGGGGCTAACAGTTTCGAACGCCTGGATCAAATTCCCGACAAACTTCCCGGTAACGTTCACGAATGCGCTCCTGGTGACAGGATCCTCCGGCAAGTTGGAGTTTCTCGACAGGCCGAATGTGCGTGCCGCGAGCGTTCTGGTGACCAACGCCGCGCGGTTCTGCATGTACGCCGGAGATACCAATGCCACTGGGCCGACATATACCGGCCAATTGACCGTCGACGGTTCGCTCACCGTCGCCAGCAACTCCTTCCTGCTGCCCTACTCTACGGCCCGCAACGGGGGGGCTATTAAGATCACGGCCGGATCGGTCTACGTGGCGCAGGGCGGCATCATCGACGCCGGCTGCAAAGGCTATCGGGGTTACTACACGAACGGCGGCAACATCAGTGTGCGCATTGGCCCCGGGGGTGGGACGAGCAGTGACATCGCCTCGGGTGCGGGTTACGGCGGCAAGGGAGGCAGTAGCCAACGCGGCACCAACGCTCCTTACAATGCGGGCGGCCCCGTCTACGGCGTGACCAATGCGCCGATCCAGCCGGGCAGCGCCGGGGGCAACGGGTCCACCTACGGGGGTACCGAGGGGGATGGCGGTGGCGTGGTCTGGCTGGACGTCACCGGCCAGCTTTGGGTAGACGGTGTGTTGAGTGCTACCGGTGGCACTGGTGTCGCGGCGGCTTACGGCGGCGGTGGTTCGGGCGGGAGCATCTACCTGACTACCGAAACGTTGGGCGGCGGCGGGCAGCTTCTGGCCAAGGGTGGCGCGGGCGGTTCGGCCGGTGGCGGTGGTGGCGGCGGCGGCCGCATCGCGGTCTACAGCAGTTTTTCCTCGGACTGGACCGGCACTTATTCGGTCACGAATGGCCTACCGGGCGCCGGGAATACGTATTTCGATGCGGCGACCGGCACGTATGTGATGGCCTATGTCGTCCCGAACCGGCCGGGGATCTCCAACAGCCTCGCAACGGGCATCGGCATTGGGCAGGCGACGCTGAATGGCGCCCTGTTTGCCACCGGCCGTTCCGATACGGCAGTGGCCGTCTACTGGGGCCCGAGCGACCAGACGACAAATGCCGCGCTGTGGGCGAATACCAACGTATTCGCCGTGCCCGCCTTGGTCGGGGCATTTTCCACCAACGTCACCTTCCCCAGCACCGAGCAGATGTACTACTACCGCTATTACGCGATCAACGGTGGCGGTAATTTCTGGACACCCTCCGCGGTGAGATTCCTGGCAGGTTATGTGAATTTCGGTCTTCAGAGTGACACATCCTACGAGCAGACGCTGAACGCGCTGACCGTGACCGTGACGCGCGCGTCGACCGCCACGAACGGGGACCTGACGGTGTTCTACACCGTGGGCGGCACGGCGGTGTCCGGCGTGAACTTCACCCCCTTGAGCGGATCGGCCGTGATCCCGGACGGGGCCACGCAGACCAACATCATTGTCCAGCAGCTCTACACGTCTGCGCAGGAGGGCAACACGACGATCCAGTTGTCGCTTTCCGCGAGCAATTACCTGGTCGGCGCCTCCAATACGGTGACGCTCAACCTGATCGATTTCGCCGTGCCCCCCGGGCTCAACTCCAACGTTACCTCCGGCGCCTGGGGCAACGTCAGCACGTGGAGCCTTGGCCGGCCGCCGGTCGCGGGCGACACGATCATCATCGGCACTAACATCGTCGTGGACCAGACCGTGACGGGCCTGGTCTCACTGACGGTCAATGCCGGCCAGACCCTGACTTTCAGCGGGACCAACGCCTACGTGGCGGCGAACGCCGTCACCGTGTACGGCACGCTCACGCACGCCACCAACAGCGCCACCGCGGCGCCCTGGACGCCGGACGCTTTCGTCACCATCGTCTGCAGCAATTTCACTCTGGCATCCGGCGGGGCGCTCAATCTGGATGGACGCGGCTATCTTGGCCCGACCAACAGCGCCGGGTATGGCCCGGGCGGCGGCAGCAAGTCCGACTGGGCCGGTGGCGGCGGTCATGGCGGCGCGGGTGGCCCCTCGTGGAGCGGCATGGCCGGCGGCATTGCCTATGATTCCGTGACAGCGCCCGTTCTGCCCGGGAGTTCCGGCGGCTCCGCGACACCCGCCACGGTAAATGGTGGCAGCGGCGGCGGAGTGGCGAGGATTCAGGCCTCCGGCCAGGTGCGCATTGACGGCCTTGTGACCGCCAACGGCTTGAACCCGCCCGCTGCCCCCAATAGTACCAGCGGCGGCGGCGCGGGTGGCAGCGTGTACATCACCTGCCAGACGTTCGCCGGCAGCGGCACGTTCCGGGCCTGGGGTGGAAATGGGGCATTCTACCAGGCAGGCGAATATGGTGGCTCAGGCGGCGGCGGGCGCATCGCGATCGTGTACGACACGGCCGCGCAGGCCGGCGTGTCTCCCGTTCCCACGATGGGGTTGGAACTGCGCGGCGGGAGCGGTGGTGCCTCGCCCTTCTATAACACGCAGCCCGGCTCGCTCTACCTGAGCGACTCCAGTTTCTTCAACCCGTCAACCTTCACGAACTCGATGTACCTGGTCATCTCCAATCGGACCACTTGGACGCCGCCGTCGGTCCTAATCAGCAACGTCTGGGTCAAACTCCAGGGCGGATTCGGCGTCACGGTTGCCGGCGATACGACGGTGACCGGGTTGAACGCCAAACTAGAGTTCCTCGCACCGTGCTCGTTTACCGGCGCCAACCTGAACGTCACGAGCGGCGGACAAATATGGTTCAGTGCGGGGCCGACCAACGCAGCGTCACCGATCTATGGCGGGCGTGTGGCCGTATCCGGCAACATCCGGATCTATACCAATAGCGCCATCTACCCGGTCTGCGATCCGACCAACGGCGGCGCCATCCAGTTTGTTGTGGGGAACGACCTGACCGTCGATGCGGGCGGCGTGCTGAGTGCGAGCGGGTATGGATACCAGGGGTTCGTGGGGAGCGTCGGCATGGGACCCGGCGGCGGCAAAGCGACCGACCTGGGCTCGGGTGGCGGCTATGGCGGGGTCGGTGCGGTTGACATGCGCGGGAATGCGGGGGGATCGACTTACGGGTCCTCGAATTCGCCGACGCTGGCGGGCAGCGTGGGTGGACACGCGGCTGGCAATGGCGGCGGCGCCGGCGGCGGCGTGGTCTGGCTGTACGCGGGCCGAAGAGTGGCCGTTGACGGCATTATCTCGGCCAACGGGACGAATCTCGACGCCAACTCGGGAGCGGGGGCCGGCGGGAGCATCTATATCAACGTGCCGCATTTTTCAGGAGGAGCGGGCAGCCTCATGGCAAACGGAGGTACCGTACCCACGGCCAATTGGGCCGGTGGCGGCGGCGGCGGCCGGATCGCCGTGTGGCGCGTCAACGACATCACATGCACCGCCAGCGTGGCAGGTGGAGCCGGCTATGGAACAAACTACACGCCATCGGGCGTGGGCACGATCTTCTGGGGCCAGTTGCCCCCGCCAGGCTCCATCTTCACCATCCGGTAGTCGGGCATCCGCGGTGGGTGGCAGCCTGTCGGACTTAGACGCTGCGAAAGGTTCCACCCGTCGCTACCGGCGGAGGACCGCCGGCTCCAGTTCAGTTCTGGGGCGTCATGGAGCCGGCCGTCCCGGCCGGTAGCGAACGTCATGCCCTTCGGGGCGCAAGGCCACAACAGGGGCTCTAGCGCGACTTGGCGCCGGACGCCGTCGCTACGGTCAGGTAGGTCGTGCTCGTCGGCTTGAGCGGCAGTTCAACCGTCTGGCGTTGAAGCGCCGATTCGAACCAAGCATAGATGACTTCCGTGGCGCGCAAGGCGTGGTCTACCGATAGCTCCAACTTCCGACCCTTGCTGAGACCGTCGGTGATGTCCCGCATCACGGCTTTCATGTGGACATCGCCTGCATCGTGCAGATTGCCCTTCACCTTCACCGCCTGCCAGGTGGAGCGGCCCTTCCGCCTGATCCGCAGATGCGGCTCCGCGTCCAGGATTTCAATGTCACCTTCCGTACCATGCAGGCGAAAGCCCAACGACATCTCCTTCTGCTCGCCGGATTGGATCACCGCCGTCACACCATTGGCAAACGTCAGCCAACCGATGGCGGACTGTTCATAGGGAAGGCCGAACCAGGATCCGCCCTGGCGCACATCAATCTGCCCCAGCACACGGGTCACCGGCACGTCGCCGTTCATCTTGAAGGTCATGTCGACCACGTGTGTACCCCAGTCCAGAATGTTCATGGGGTTGAAGGACTCGATTCGCAGCAGCTTTCCAATGGCGCCCTCTTTCACCAGGGTGCGCGCCGCCTGAAAAGCCGGGAGCTTGCGCCGCTGATGATTGAAGGTGAGCTGTACTCCCGCTTTCCGGGCTGCCTTGGCCATCGCCAGGGCATCTTTCCAGGAGGCCGCCATGGGCTTCTCACAATGGATCGCCTGAACCCCGGCGGCTGCGCAGTCCTTCACCACCTGCGCATGCAGTCCGGTCCACAGGCAGATGCTGACGATATCCGGTTTCGCCTGGCGCAGCATCTTCTTGTAGTCCGTGTAGAGCACGGCATCCCCAAACTCGTGCTTCGCCGCAAATGCCGTGGCCGCCTCTTCCTTGACGTCCGTCAACGCCACGACTTTGCACTGGGGATTGGCCTTGTAGCCGCCGGCATGCAAACTGGCAATCCTGCCGCAACCAATAAATGCCACACAATAGGTTTTCATAATATTCCTCAAGCGAGGCGACTTAGAGCCTGTCCGAAAACTTCTTTGCCACACGGAGCGGAGCCGCTTCCGGCTCCGGCCCTTCGATGGCGCTCAGGGCAGGCCGGCGCGGGAAGCCGCGCCGCTCCCCAACGGGGCAGATGTGTTTTCGGATGGGCTCCTATCGCGGATCAGTTAACACGGCCCATTCCGAGTTTGTTGCCGGCAAGATACCGGTAACTGGCCTCCACGGCTTCGAGGCGATCGCCCGCACAATTGTCGATCTCCACGATCAGCCACTTCAAGACCTGCTGGTCCGCCGCGGCAACCGCACCCTTGATGTTGACCTTGCCGGCGCCAACCGCCGACATCGGTCCGCCGAACGGCATACCGGCCGGGCGCTCCATCAGGCCATCCTTGATGTGCAGCAGGGGCGTCCGGGCGCTGAAGCGCTTCACCTGCTCTGCGGCGTCGTTGGCCCCGAAGTTGGTGGCCCAGTAGACGTCGATCTGAAACAGAACGTCCGGGCAAAGCTCGGCGATGTAATCCTGGGCAATGCGGCCGTTGATGCGGTCAAATTCCCAGAAGTGGTTGTGCAGGGCCAGCTTGAGCTGGTGCGGCTTCAGCGCGGCGGTCATGAGGTTGACCAGGTCCGCCGTCTTGCGGATGCTCTCCAGGGTCTTGAACTCGTCCCAGCCGAACCCGCCGACAACGAACTCAAAGCCGAACAGCTTCTTGAGTTTCCCGATCCCGTCGAGGTTCGACAGGTCAGGCTTCGGTCCCGGTCCGGTAATCATTTGAAGTCCGAGGTCATCCAGCAAGCCCTTGTATTGCTCGGCCGTCATCCCAAAATTTTTGGCTTCGCCCAGTCCGCCTTCCACACCGACATAGCCGATTTCGGCAACGCGTTTCAGCGTGGCCAGAAAGCTTTCCTTGGACTCCCCCAGACGTTCCCTAAGCGTGTACAGTTGCAGACCAATTGGTTTCATGGTGCCCATCGATGTGAAACAAAAAGAAACCGCTTCCCAGGCGGCACAGGCAAACGCCCGTGGAGACCGACCTGACAAAGCGCTCTCACGGGTGGGCAAAGTGCCAGAAAGGCAGGGGTAAGGCAAGAACGGGGTGCCTGCCATCTGCCTACTGGACGGATGACGCTGATTGGTATATGTGACGTTTGAACACAGAGCAACCAGGATGAGCATGGCGTCGCGTGTCGCGACTGAACGGCGTGCGGAGGACAAACCATGACGAAGCGCGCCAAGGCGTATTTGATCGGCCTTGATCTCGGCACGAGCGCCATTAAGGGCGTTCTGACGGACGAGCATGGCACGGTGCAGGCCGAAGCAGGGGCGGATACGCGGTTCTTGCATCCACACGGCGGTTGGGTGGAAGTCGAGCCCGAGCGGCACTACCGGAATGTCCGGGACGTCATCCGCGAACTGGCGGCCGCCGCTCCCGGTGCAGTCACCGGCCTCGCCATGGCCGCCGCTTCCGGCAATGCCCTGCTGACCGACGGGGACGGTGCGCCGCTGACGAACATCGTCAACTGGATGGATTGCCGGGCAGAACAGGAACCGCCCGCCGCGCTCGCCGGACTCACGGCAGCCGAGGTCACGCAGGTCACCGGCTGGCCGTGCGTCAGCATTTTTCCGCTGGCCCAACTGGCCTGGCTGCGCGAGCACCAACCGGACCTGTACCGGAACGCCGGTCACTACGGCATGGATACCGATTGGCTGCTGTATCGCCTGACCGGCAAGTGGGTGATGGATCATTCCACTGCCACGACTTTTCATCTGCAGGATCAACTCGCCCGCGCCTACCATGAGCCGTTCCTGCGGCGGCTGGCTATCGCTTCGTCGAAGCTGTCGGCGCTGACAAGTTCGGGGACCGCCATCGGGCCGCTGACCGCGCAGGCGGCGAGCGACACCGGGCTTTCCAGGCAGACCATCGTGGCCGCCGGTTGTTTCGACCACCCGGCGGCGGCTCGAGCCGCCGGCGTGATGGTGCCGGGTCAGCTCATGCTATCCTGCGGCACATCGTGGGTCGGGTTCACGCCGCATCCGAGCCGCCAGCGCATTCTGGACGCCAACCTCTTGTGCGATCCCTTCCTGTCAGCCCGGCAGGGACCGTGGGGCGGCATGTTTTCTGTTCCGGGCATTGGCCGCACGATCGAGTGGTATATTGACCACGTCATCGCCCCCCACTCCAGCGACCGGATGCGCGTGTTCAACGCCGCCGCTGCGGAAGCCCGCCCCGGCGCCGACGGCCTGACGATTGACCTGCGCATCCCGCCGCAGGCCGTTGCGGCAGACCGCAAGAACGTCAGCCGTGCCGTCATGGAAGGCGCAGCCCGGCTGCTCAACGAGAAAATCACGGAACTGAAGGCCCACGGCTTCCGCTACGAGCGTGCCGTGATGGTCGGCGGACCGGCAAGCAGCCCGATCTGGCCGGCCATCGTCGCCGAGATCACGGGGATGGAGGTGGCGGTCGGCGGTCGATCCGCCGGCGCGCAAGGCGCCGCGATCCTGGCCGGCATCGCTGCGGGTGTCTACCGCGACGAACGCGACGCACTAGCGGCAAAAAGACAATAGGAATGCCGCAGTCCCCTCATTGGGCTTTTTCGAGGGCCGCGTTGGCCGCCTTGTTGAAGGCGAGGCGACGAGACGGCATCGGCGGCCTTGTTACTGGCGGTAAGGACGGGCTTTGGCGGCGGCCTTGTTGACGGCATGGGCGTCTTTTATCGCTGCCAGCAGTTGCAGGTGCTGTGTTTCATTCATACGTGCCTCGCGTATCGCCTCTGTCATGGTCACGATTCCCTACTGATCAAGCTACGCTGTAGGGCAGCCCCGTCATATGGGGTCTAACCCTACGGCGGGGGACGCAAGGCACGCCGCCCCATCGCTTACGACAACCGTCGTAAGCGTAAATCGGCGGCACTTGAGTTTCTCGCAGGTCGGCGTATGATGGCAGCAGTATTTCTTCGCACAGGAGATTATCAATGAAGCGTTTTCTCGTCGTTTTCGCGGCTCTGTGTGTGGTGGCGTCCATAACGGCTATGGCGCAGGATGCGGCGGCTCAAAGAACAGCGCCGATTCCCCCGACTCCCGAAGACGCAGCGGCCCAGGCGGCTGCGGCGGCTCAGAGGGCGGCAGCAGTTCCCCCGACTCCTGCGGATGCAGCGACTCAAGCCGCTCAGGCGGCTCTAAGGGCGCAAGCGACACCCCCGACTGCGGCGGATGCAGCGGCTCAAGCGAATGCGGCGGCTCAAAGGGCAGCGGCGATTCCCCCGAGTCCTGCGGATGCGGCGGCCCAAGCGAATGCGGCGGCTCAAAGGGCAGCGGCGATTCCCCCGAGTCCTGCCGATGCGGCGGCCCAAGCGGCTGCTGCGGCTCAACGGGGGGCAGCAACTTCCCCGACTGCGGCGGATGGAGCGGCTGCAACGGCGAGATAAGTTCTGACGTTTTTATTCGACGGCCGTTCTCCAGCCGATTATGACCCCCTCGACGGCGTAGCGTTTGAAGCCGTCGAAGGTTACAGGCTGATCCCCGAGTCAGTCCGACCGCACGCCAGAGGCGGAGGATTCCTGCTTCACGACCTCATAGACCATCGAGTCGGCATTCCACTTGACCTTGACGCCGAGTTTCGCCAATCGTTCCTTCAGCGCCGTCGCCAGCTGCGCCGTGCCTGCGGCAATACTGCCCGCCAATGCCTTCAAGCCGAATGAATGTCCTTGCGTGGCAAAATCAACGTGGCGCAAGTGCCCTTGCCGGGTTGGCTGACGACTTCAAAGCGTCCTCCAAATGACTCCGCTCGCTCCTGTATCCTAAAAAGACCGAAATGGCTATTCGCCGGCAAGCCCGCCTTCGAGTCAAACCCGACACCCGCATCTTTGACCTGTACACTGACCAACCCTTTCGCCGTTGAACCCAGTCGCACAACAGCCGTCTTCACCTTGGCATGTTTGGCCACATTCAAAAGCAACTCCCGAGCCGCCTCAAAGGCGAACACTTTCACCTCACCCGAAAGCATTGGAGCACGTCTGTCGGTTCGGACGGTGACGGACAACGCCATTTTGCCCATGACCTCAGTCGCCAACCATTCAATCGCATCTCTGACTCCCAGATGGCTCAGGACCGGTGGATGCAAGTCAGTGGTCAGTGTTCGGGTCACATGAATGGCGTCATCCATGTCTTTCACCAGCCGATCCGCCCAACCGATCATGGCGGGTGTCGAACTGTCCTCCTTTAGGTGACAGGCACGAAACTTCACCCCGCAAAGGTGTTGCTGAAGCTGCTCATGCAGGATATCAGCGATCCGGCTGCGTTCCTGATGTTCAGCCCTCGTCAGTTCCTCAGTCAGTTTTCTGAGCCGAGCCGTGCGTTCTTTGACCTTCTGCTCAAGTCCGTCATTAGCCTTCGCCAGGGATTCTTCCAGGCGTTTGCGAGCGGTGATGTCAACGATATGGCCGACGGTATACCGTGGACTGCCTCTCTCATCGCAGACCATGCGAACACTCACATCAGCCCATAGCGTCCTCCCGCTCTTATGACGAAAGCGTTTCTCGAACAGCCTGATGGGATCGCCACCTGAACGCAGCTGGCGGAGTCTCTTCAGACTCGCATCCCAATCATCGGGATGGGTGATGTCTCGAACCGTCTTGCCGAGCAGTTCTTGCTTCGAGTATCCAAGGAAACGACAGAAGACAGCGTTGATCCTGGCTCTGCTGGCCCGCATCTTCCATCGCAGGGGCTATGAAGTCGTTACGTATGCCGACCCCACGGCCTGCCCCCTTTATATGGCTGACTCCGACCAAGGCCAGACCGACACCACGAAGTTCGACGTTATTGTTTCGGATTATGGCCCCCTCGACGGCGTCCCGCAGTGACGAATCGTCCTGCGAATCGTCCCAAATCGGCCGATCCGGACCGATTGGACGGGCTTGGATCACGGAAGACGTTGGCCGGGACGACGCATTGGATCATCCCCGACAGGCCGATTGCGGCGGCATGGAATCAGGTTCTAAGGCATCCGCATTTACTGGCGGCCGAACTGAATAATCAGGCCGCCAACGACGATCACCGCGAGTCCAATCCAAGTCGAGGCGGGAATAGATTCTCTGAAGACAAAGCGGCCACAGAGAACACTGACCAGAGCAAAGAAGGCGACATAAACCCCAAGCAACTTCGAGAAATCCCACTTCACCGAATTGACCATCAAACCGTATGAGCCAAGCACAACAAACCCAACGAGGATGAAGAACAAACCGCCACCACGTAGTCCACGACGGACAGCGGCATCGCCACCCACTTCGAGCAGGGCTGCACAGATAAACACGATCCAAGTAAGAAATGTCATAAGCGTGAATGCCGCCAACAAGTCGCGTCCTGTCGGCCGTGTTGTAAGCATACGCCGAAAGCCTTAACGAGCAAGTGGGAACCAGCAGCATGCCGAAAGATGTGTTGGGCGGTGCCGTGGTGCTTTTGGGGTATATGGGCGGTCAGGCTAGGGCGAGAATTTCGTGCTTGTCCATAGGGTACCTTCAGGCTCAGCGGATAAGTTCAGAGCCGCCAGCCTACCCCCCGCCCGATCCGATCTCCAGCCCTTTGTGGCGGGGCTAGACAGCCGCATCACGGCGACCGGAAGCGGTAGAACCGACACGGCGAGTTCGTCCATTGGGGATCGCTGAAATAGGACGGCCCGCCCGTAAGGGTGTTGGTTCCCTGCGTTGACCAGACGGGGTTCGTCAGGTTCGTGCAGGCTTCGGTTACCACAACCATTCCGCTCGCCCAGTTGATGTTGAATCCAAAGCGATTCGTCCGTACGCCGAAACTGGCATCATTCTGTGCCTGCGGTCGCCACAGCATCGCTGGGAGACCGCCCCAAGGATTGGTCCAGTTCGTGGTGCCGGGTAAGTAGTAGACGGTAGCGGGTGTCCCGTCCGGCTGTAGGTTGACACTTGGATAGGAGGTCCAAGTGGGGCAGAAGGTGGTGGTGCGGTACAGTGAGGCATTCAAGCAGCAGATATTGAGGGAGCTTGAAGAGGGGAAGTTCGGCAGTGTTGTGGCGGCCG
>CAITUY010000070.1 GCA_903895695.1 uncultured bacterium | reverse complement strand
TACGCGGTCTCCCGCCCATTCGCGCACCGCTTCGGCGCGGTTGCCGCATCAATCGCCTCCATTGCCTGTGTCATGCGCCAAAAATACATCCTTGGCGAAGCGCGGCGGCACTGCCGCCACGCTTCGCTAAGGATTCGGGTTGCATAGCCTTACCCGAATCGCCTTGTTCCAAACGGGGTCAAAAGCCTATCATAGTGGCAGAGGAAATCATGCGCATGAATCATCGCCTGTCGGCTTTTGCTCGAGTGCTGACCGGAGCGTGCATTTTGCTGGCCGCCTCCGGGGCTCACGCTTTCATTCAAAGCACAGAATATTTTGACACGAACTGGCCGGGCATGCCAGGCCCGGCAAGTAATGGTTGGACGGTTGTCTCCAATGCCTTCAACCCCGTGAGCGGCTGGAGCGTCAACCAGGTGCTGATCAATGGCCCACCCAGCCAGCACAGCCCCCCTTATGCGTGCCGCCTTGCCATCACCGCCACGAACGCCTGGATTCAGTCGCCTTTCCTGACCAATGGTGTTGGCTTTGTGACCTACTACGCCCGTGGCAGCAGCGTTGCACCAGAAACCAACGTCGTTGAGATATCGACCAATGGCGTCAACTGGACCACCAATGGGCCACCCATGGTCACGACTGCAACGACATTTTTGGCGCTCACCAACTACGTCAACACCTTCAGTAATTTCTATGTCCGGATCCGTTCACTGCCCGGGACCGCTGGAACAACGCTGTCCATTGACGACATCCAGGTCTCGACGCCGCCTGCCCAGGTGACATACAACGCCGTGCAACCGGTGCCGGTCTCGCCCATGAACGGCGACAGCGTCCAAATCGCCGCCAATGTCAGCGTCCAAGGCTCATTCAATACGATGACCTTCACCGCGTACTGGCGGGACATGTTCAGCTCGACCTGGAACGCGGTGAACATGGTCACCAACGCCCCGGGCTCCTACACCACGGCAACACCGATACCGACACGTCCAGCCGGCTCGACCGTCCAGTACTACCTCGTCGCTGCCTACGACAGCGATGCGGGACCGGTGACGACGAATTACCCCCCGGCAGGCCCGGCAGGACCAACGTCCTATACTGTCCGCGAACGCTCCTCCTACACGAACATGACCGTCATCGGCTCGGTGAACACCAATTTATTCCTCTTCGGACCGTACCAGTGGCAGGCCGCCGTCAACGCAACGACGTGGACGAATTCGACCTTCAATTTCCGGAATCGTTCGAATGCGGTGACCACCACGTGGGGCGATGCCGATCCGACCGTGACCAACCTGCCCGTCTATGGAACCGCCGAGCCCAACGCCCCCGCCATCGCGCTCACCGGGACTGTGACCGGAGCATTGAGCTTCAGTTTCAACGAGCAGGATCTCACCTACAGCATTCAGCGCTGCGCCTACCAGAGCTTTGACTCGTGGACGAACGCCGCGTTCGGGGTCTCCACCAACAACGGCTGGGTACTCTCCGACGGGCTCGTCACCAACGATCCGACGCGCTCCTTCCGGGGCTCCGCGGCCATTCTAAACGGCAAGCCCAATGCCAGCACGAACAGTTTCCTGGTGTCCCCCTACCTCACCAACGGTATCGGGAGGATCAGTTTCTGGTACCGTAGTTACGAGACCAACGGCAGCCCCATGGGTACGATTGTGATCCAGAAAGCCCTGTCGCCCGCCGCGACCAACTGGATATCCCTCGCCAGCACGAACACGGCCAGCACCAACTATCTCTCGTTCGCCTTGGGCCAAGCCGATCGCATCAACCACGCCGTTCGTATCCTGAACAACCCTGACGGTAACAGTGCGCGTCTCTGCCTTGATGATGTCGTCATCTGTGACCCCGGGGCGGGAGTCACCTACTCGAACCTCGTCAACACTCCGGCCTCCCCGACGATCCTGGACCCCGTCAATATCGCGGTAAATATCGACCCTCAGGGAGGCGCCACCAATCTGCAGGTGTGGACGCTGTTCCGCTTCGGCACCAGCGGCATTTACGACGCCCTGCCCATGACGAATGACTACGCCGACCACTTCGTAACCGTGACACCGATACCGCAGGGCGACATTGGCACCGTTCAATATTATGTCCAGTGCGCCTATGCCGGCTTTCAAAGCGCGGACAGCAGCCCTGCCTGCCTACCGCCGGATACCAATGCCCCGCCCTCCTACACCAGCGTGGTACCGCAAGACTACCGCACCGAAAACTTCGACACGAATTGGCCGGGAGTCGCTGGCGGAGGCTGGGCGTCGCCCTCGAATGCCGTCAACCCCGTGAGCGGCTGGAGCGTGAACGCGGTGACCATCAACAACCCCCCTTACCAGCACAGTCTGCCCTATGCGGCCCGCCTCGCCGTTACGGCGCTGACCTCGTGGGTCCGGTCGCCCCTCCTGTCAAACGGCGTAGGCAACGTGACGTACTATGATAGGGCCTCCTTGGCGTCACAGCCCACCCAACCGCCTCTGACCAATGTCGTCGAGATCTCGAATAACGGGCTCGACTGGACCACGAATGGCCCACCGAACCTCACGCCCCTCGATGGTTTGTGGCACGCTGTAACCAATGTCGTTAACAACTACAATAACCTATATGTCCGGATCCGAGTGTTGCCCGGAACTGCGAACCAAACGTTGTCGATTGATGACATTGCCGTCTCCTACCCCGCTGCTCGTGTGGCGATCAGCAATGTCTTTCTCTCGCCGGGTTATCCGTCGAGCGCCGACTCCGTCAATGCATCGTGCCTGATCGACTCGCAGAACAGCCTCTTCCCCGCTGTCAATATGGACCCCACCCTCTACTACCGTGCCGTGGGCATAGGAACCACGAATTTCATACCGGTAAAGATGGCGCGTTATACCAGTGATCAGTTTGTCACCAGTGCCGGATCGATCCCCCCCTTCCCGCGCGACACCCTGGTCCAATACTATGTTCGGTGCGACTTCAACGGCTATTATGGAAGTGCTCCCGAGAATCGCAGTCCGACCTTCTACCCGGCCGGCACCGTGGCTGGCCCGGCCTCCTACAACTCCTATGTCGTCCGAGCCTTTGCGTCACCCTACGGGCAGGGGGGCGTGCTGGTTAACGGTCAGTATGTGAACGGCGTGCTCCTCAGCAACGGACTCTGGCAGACGGTCGTCACCCTGTCGGCCCCCACCAATAGCCTGTCGCTGGCTTTTCAAGCCTCCGGGTACTCAGTCGGCAATGGTTCCGCTACTTCCACCGTCACCTGGGGCGATTCCACCCTCTGGCAAAGCGCCCTGCCCTTGGCCGACATCGCTGCCACAGGCCAGGCGGCCGTGGTCATCAACGGCTCATTCTCGGGCTCGTATGTAATTCGCTTTAATGAAGCGACCCAGCAGTACATCGTCGAACGATGCCAGTATCAGGGTTTCGATGTGGAGGGCGACAAGACGGACTCCATCGGCCCGTACGTGCAGAAGAACGTCAGTAGCGTTCACGGAAGTGTCTCCCAAAATTTTGAGGGCATGGCGCTCGACGCCCTTCATACCCGCACCGAAAATTTCGCGCTCGACAGCTTTGGCCACACTCCCTGGACCAATCTCACGACTTACGCAAAGGGACAGATGCTCGGGTTCTACAGCTTCGACACCTTCGGATGCATATACACGAACAGCGTCCTGGGCGTGCCCGCCCTTCTCACCCAACCGACCACCGCCAATATCAACGATGCATTCGTGGCCCAATACACGCACGTGGATCCGCAGCCCCACCTCACGGGCATCGGCACGATTTCCTGCAAATACATGGCCGCATCAACGAACTCGCCGGCCACCATGAGCTTCTACCTGTTCCCAACCCAGCGTGTTGACGACGCGATGTCGCCGTGGGGGTCGCTGGGATTCTGGCAGAGCATCCCGAACGCCTCGTTCACTTACGCTTACACTAATGCGTGGTGGACCAATAGCGTAACCATTCAGACAAACGCCACATGGGACGTCATCTTCGGCGCCACGCAGAGCATGTACATTGCCCAGATGTCGGTCAGCGACTGGTACGCCACGAACCACATCACGTCCGACGGCTGGATCGCCAACCAGAGTTGGATCGAAATGGGCACCGATAACGGGATTCAGAGTCAAGTCTGTCGCTTCGAAGCGTCGCGAGCCACGGATGCACAGTATCTGCAAAGCCCGGTGGTTACCGGTGGCGTTGATACGCTCGTCTTCGACTACTGTGGCGCCACAACGAACCCGGTCAGTTTCCAAGTCTTGATCAGTTATACCAATCCGCCGGTCTGGACCCCGTTGACTGCCGTATCCGGCGCCGTCTTCCAGGGCACGGGGCGGGATTACGCCAATTTCATCTACACCCTCGCTTCATCTGCGCCTCTAATCTCATTCTGCATATCGAACCAGACCCCCGTCCCCGGCGCCCTGCTCCTGGACAACATCAATATCACGGGCTATACGACCAGCAACGACTGGTACATGAATAACGCGGCCGACCACTTCATGGTTTATACGAATTATCCGTTGGAAGCGCGGGAGTTCTACTATGGCGCCTGTTATCTCAATACTAATCGCTTGGCAAACACCGAAATCGGTACCGGTTTGCTCGCGCCAAACACGAACGTTCCGCCCTGTGTTCGCACGCCCGTCCTGAACGATGGCGTTGGCGAAGTCAGTTTCTGGTATCGCAACTGGGCGCTCAGCGGAACCCCGACGCCGGGACGGCTTCTCGTCCAGACCTCGACGACCGGCGGCAATGGCAGCAACGAGTGGACGACGATCGCCGGCGGCATCGTGACGAACATTGTCAACACCAACGACTACGTTTTCTACCAAGGCTCGGTCTATGACCCGAACGCCCGTTACGTGCGCGTCTGCAACGACGACCTGTATGCGAGCGCCGTCGGCCGGGTCTGTCTGGATAACTTCCTCGTGACCGCGCCTATGGCGAGCAGCCTCTCCATGAGCAACTTGGTGATCTCTCCGCCCATCCCGCTCTTCACGGACCGCGTGGATGTCGCCGTGGACGTCTACAATATGTTCCTGAACCCGACCAACATCAACTTGCAGGCCGTCTACGCCACGGCCACGAACTATGCCGGCTTGGCGGCGGCCCCCGAAACTGTGGTTCCCATGACCTGCATTGCCACCAACCCAGTGGTGCCGGGAGGTTGGTATCGCTTCCGCACCAGCGGCTCCAATATCCCGCCGTATTCGACCGACACGTACGTCAAGTACACGGCACGAGCCACCTTTGGCGGCTACCACACGGAGGTCACCAGCCCTAACACAAACCGCCAGTTCGGCGTCACGCCGACCTGGTACTACCCCATGGCGTACTACACCACCAACAGTGCCTACTACGTCGTGTACGACTGCCCGACCGGGTCGGTCTGGATCAACGAAGTGAATCCCAGGGGATTCGTTGGCAACACGAATCAGGAGTTCGTTGAGATCTGCGGCGCGGCCGGCATCGACTTGTCGGGCTGGGGGCTCGATGATCTCGATTCGGGCGCCCAGACAACGGCTGTCTATCGCATCCCCAACGGCACCAGCTTGTCAGATCAATACAACGGGTTTGGCTTCTGGGTCATCGGCGGCAGCAGTGTCACAAACCGCGATATGGCGCTGACCGTGAAACTGGGGTATGCAGGCGGGGTGCGCCTCCGCCGCAGCATGGGCGCTTACGAGCATGCAGTTTGCTATCAGGATAACACCCCTCCGCCCGCCTTAACCAACCTCGGTTTCACTTACATCGGGTCCGACGCCAATTCGTCGGCGAAGGGCATCTCCGCCACGGGCACGGGCTCCACGGCCAATGCGTTCACGACGTGGGTCACCGCTTCGACGCTTACACCCGGGATCGTCAACGCCGGACAGGTGTTGGTCTTATATGTCCCGACGTCTCAGCCGCCTCTATTCATGATCTATGCAATTCGGGTTGATACGAACGTATGGCTCGAGTGCACCCAGACGAACGGCTGGTCCGCCGCGCCGTACTACACGACCAACCTGACGGACTCGAACTCGTGGTCGAGCGTGCCTGCCTTCTCACAGGGTATGAACGCCAGCAATTGCGTACTGAACTTCCCGCCGCCGACGAACACGACGCCGCAGTTCTTCAAGGTCAAGCCGGTAAGCAATCCGTAAGACGGATGACTGGCAAGGTATCTTCCTGCAGGATTCGGGGAAGGTAGGGCGAGGGCCTTCCGCCTTCGCTCCGAGAGCTACGGCGGACACGCCGGCCGCGCCGCGACAGGCAAACCCAATGCTCTACCTTGAATGCGTCAAGCCGGTTACTTCTCGTTGATCAATCGATAGAGCCGGATGACGCAGGGATGACGGCCGGCCTCGTTCGGATACGCATCTCGCCATACCTCGGCGATGCCCCGCGTCCCGGCGACCACGCTCTTGTCCGTGACCTGCGGGACCACCTTCGTCGTCTGTGCAAAAAGCAGAATCACGAAATATTGCTGTCGGGGTGCCATGAGTCCGGCCGAGTTCCGGAAGAGCGCCTCCTTATGGAGGTATGTCAAATTGGTGATTCCGGGCAACGCGAAAAGACCGGTCAAATGCCCGATATCCGACAAGTTGGTGATTGAGCCAGAAACGGCGCCTGCGTTCATCCACCAGTTGGTTACAGCCGCCAACGTCGCTCCACTGACCGTCGTCACGCCCGGCTCCTCCGGGTAGCTGTCCAGTGGCAGATCCTGCATCAACGCCGTCAATGCATCGCCCTGCTTTGTGTTGGGATTGATCCGGCCCTTCGGCGGCGTCCCGACCGTGAAGTAGTCCAGGACGGGATCCACGGGTGCGCCAGCGCCGCCGTCGTAAAGGTGAATGGTGTTCCATTGGTTCTCAAGGCTGTCGCCGCGAAGAAGGTATGAGAGTTCGCTAACCAATTTGAGGGGCCGGTCGGCTACAAACATCTCCGCATGGTGGTCTGTGGTCACGTCGCCGCTGGCGAGCCAGTACCGAGTGATGGCGTTGATCTGTTCGATGGACCCGTTCTTGTCGGCCGCGTTGCCTGTTGCCTGCACCACGTCCTTATAGGTGATCCACTGCCCAAGTCCGTCGGTGCCGTCCCAGTTGAACCGGGGGTCGATGCATTCCGCCCCGTCGGTCATCACCTCGGTCGAGGGGACTGTGATCTCCGAGGTTTGGATCGTGATCGGCGTGGATACATCGTCAACCGGAGTTCCGCCCTGCAGCACCTGAAGTCTGACGGTTATGGTGAACGACATTTTTTCGTTTAAGTGGGCCGCATTCGTGAGGAACGCGCCCGTGGTCGCGAACGTCACCGCATGCGGCGGAGAACCAGGCGACTTCGTCAGGCCGGGCTTATACTCGGAATCGACAGGATCGGCGGGGATAGCCGTCACCTTGAACGCGGGAGCGTTCTCTTTGATGGTAATCGTCGGCTTGATCTGAAACGAGTTCGCACTCGCCTTGACAAAGGGGTAGAACCACTCGGCGTTGATCGTGACGACAGGCATGCAACACCCTGGAGGAACCCCGGCGTCGGGATCGGTCGTCAACTGGGTCTGAACTTGCACCTCATTGATCATCGGCACGCTCTCGGTGCAGGGGCTGTTCAAGTCCGTGGGGGTACAGTCAGCGTCGATGTAATCTTGGAGATTCTTGTAAATGAAGTCGGCAGCAGGACCCGAAACCTGCAGAGAACTGACCAAAGCCGCTTTAATGTCGGCTGCGGAGGCGGTTTTGAGGTCGACCAAGTTCGTCGCAACCGGCTGGCCGGGACCAACGTAACGTCCCGCCGGGCAGGCCGAGTAATCGATCAGATCGACCGGCGAGCTGGACAAGGCCCCCTTGCTCATCCCGACGGCCGTCAGTTCCTGTACCGACGCATACGGAGCGTTGGCGGCGAGGGTGCCCACGTTCTTGACGTCAGGCAGGACATCGGCCTGGATCTCGCTGGAATCAATGCCGATCCCCCGGGGAGGACCGTAGTGCTGATTGGCGTCTACCAGGCCGGAGCAATTGACGATCAGGAATCCCACGCGAGCATTCCCGGACGGATCCACCGGGTCAATCCATGTGGGCTGCGGCGCCGGATTCGGGCCAAGAGCGGCCTTCGGAATCCAGTCCATGGCGGGCGCATTGGTGGCCCCCTGGATGAGGGGGCCTCCGTTCGTGCCTGACTCGCGGTACGACCACGACGGGTAGTTGGCGTTGGTGGTGCTGGCGTCAATATCCGCCAACGCACGATTCAAGGCGGCATGCAGAAGTTGCCTGGTCTGAACGTCATTCCGATAGCTGCCAGCCGCGACCCGCTCCGTCCTCATGAAGATCGAAAATGTAACCCCCATGACGACCATCAGGGCCAACAGGCCCAGCACTATGATCAGCGCTATCCCTCGGCGGTCGCGAAGACCCGACTCCCGGCTTCCCTCACCTCTCGGTTCGCCTATTCGGTGCATCGTCTTAGTCCAGTTGCTTGCGGTTCCGGTTGTCGAAGTACGCCCGCGACTCGAATACCCGCGTTTCGACGTCGTTGGTCACAGTGACGCTCACGCTGACCCACAGGGGCAGACTGTTCGTTGGCAGAACGCCGGACGGGTTCTGGTCGAACTTCAGGTCCTTGACGCCGTCGGACATGGGATCGGCGCTCCCCGCATCGACCGTTCGGGTGATGTTAGGTGCCACCAACGTGTACACGATATTACGCACGGCCCGGTTCGTGCTATCAGCATCTCCCAGCATCTGAAACGTCACTTTTGAAGGGGTGTCTAGGCTAAAGCCGCCCGGCACCGCCATGGATAGTTCCTGCGCCATGTAGGCGGCCAAAGCCCGCCCTCTCATGTTCAGTTCCGCGCGCTGGGTCCCGACGTCCCAAACGATGGCCGCCTGCTGGAACAGGCGGCTGGTGATCAGGACGATGATCATCAGGATGCCCATGGCCACGAGCAGTTCGATCAGCGTAAAGCCACCCCTGCCCGTCCGGGAACCGGCCGAGACAGACCTGTGCAGAACTTGCGGTCTATAAAACGTGCGATCTGGCATGGGATTCTCCAGCCCTACTGCCCTGTGTACGTAAACTCCGTATAGGCCACCGAGTTGGTGATCGGCATATCTGTCGTGGGATACCGGCCATTCGCGACCGCAAGTACCGCGTAGTAACGGTTGGAGTCAGTGGTGTTGATGGTAAGTCGATACCGAAGGTAGTCGTTGTCCGTGGCCGTTCCCACCGGTGCGGGGAAGAGATGACATCGAACTGTATCGAGCACCGCGTCTGGATCAGCCGGATCGGAGTCCTTCAGGACATTCTTTTTGACGTTATCGGCGAAGGTCTTCGAGTCCCATTCATCCGAACTCAGGCTGGCCGCATTGGCCCTAAGTCCGTTCAAGACAGTTTCCGTGAACAACCCAGTCCGGGTATCAGCCGTGTCGGCATCACTGGACCGAAGTCCCGAAGGAAAGAGGGAGAAGACCGCGACGAGGCCAAATCCAATGACGAGGATTGCCAAGCACACCTCGATGAGGCTGAATCCAGCCCGGCGCCGGATGAAATTCCCAGCGCCTTTCGGCGTGCCCCGCCGTATCCGTCTCAGTAATGCCTGCAGCTTGATCATCGCTTGCTCGTTTCCCTGTCAACCCAACTGACGACTTGTTGCACGGTCATAGGGCGACCTGCTTCATGGTGTTGTCGTCACTTGGGTCACGCCTGTCAGCAACCAGACGGTAATGGTGGCCGCCATTTGCACGCCGCCCTTGCCCGCCGTCTTCTCCTTGAGGTTGATAGTGCTCGTGCCCACGCCGCCGGTACTGCCCATGGGGGAAAACGCGATCATGCCACTGGCAGGCAGGGGTGGATTGAACTGGATACCAGGAGGCAGGGCCGCAGGCGTATGGACTTGATTCGTGGCGCCACTGATGATCTCCACCACCGTCACTGTGTTACTGGGATCGGGATTGAAGAAGACCTGCACATTACGATGCTTGGTGACCGCCTGCTGCCGGGCCAGCATCAGGGTGTTCCGAACCGTGGAAATAGCACCACGCATCTCGGCCCCGCGCCGCATCTGGAAATACCCGCCGATGCCGGCCGTCATGAGCAGAATCATGATCCCCATCACGACGAGCAATTCCAACAACGTAAAGCCATCCGCACGCCCCATCGCGCGGATGGAACTAACCCTGCCCTTCTGGCTGCACATCGTTGTCATCAACTTCCGGATTCCCTTCCTCACTCCGCCAACTGTCCACACTCCCAAACCCCGGCGACGTCCTTGACGTTAATTCTGCTGCGAAATCTCGTCGCCGGTACCGTCCACGCAATCCGGACCGCATGACCAGACGGTGACAGAATTGCTGGCGACGCTGATCTGGACCCGATACGCCAAATTAGATCGAAAGGGGTCGCAGACGACCATGGGCTTCGTCGGATCCCCTTCAAACTGGTAGAAATTCCGCCGACCATTCTTTGAAATCATCAATTGTTGGACGATCAAGTTGTTGTTGACGTCCCAATACCCTCCGTTGTTCTGGTCACCCGGTCCCCCCGAGGGAATCGGCCAGTTTCCAAGTTCCGTATGATAGGCTCGGATGGCCGTGGCTAGCGCGTTGACGTCGGCTGTGGCCTGATTGACTCGGGCTTTCTTCTTCATGCCGCCGAATGCGGGCAACATGATGCCTATAAGGATGCCGATAATGGCCATTACAACCAGCAGCTCCAGCAATGTAAACCCTGCCCGTGCTCCGGAAGCACAGGGCCTCGATCTGTCCGTCGGGATCTTCATGAATTCCATCTTCACTGCCAGGACATGATGTCGTCGGTTGTGGCAACTCCCGCTGAACCATCTACGCCATCGGGTCCCTTCGACCAGCAAGCGACACTGCGGTCGATCGGACTGTAGGCGCCTCCCGGTCCCGGGACCTGGACGGTCGAAACATTGAGTGAGAACCGGTAGAAATTCTGGTTGTTCGGCGCCTTGCTGGAATACCAAGGATCCGTAAACCCATTGACCATCGTTGCGTCCAACTCCAAGTAAGCCGTCCCCTTCGAATTCCCGCAGTTCAGGTAGGAAACGGCATTGGCGTCCATGTTCTTGGGCACGCCACTATCGGCACCAGACATGGGGGTCCCCTGGAATGCAGCGGTCCATGTCCGGTAGTCGCTCTGGACTGCCTTCCATGCAATATCGAGTTGCTTGACCTCGGCCTTGGCCTTCGTCTTCCGGGCCGTTTCTTTGGCCTTACTCAAGGCCGGGAGAAGCAATCCAGCCAACAACATGATGATACCGATCACCACGAGCAACTCGATTAAGGTGAAAGCATCCCTGATTCTCTTCATACGTCCTCATTTTTAGTCCAGCGGGATCTGGAGTCCAAAGTTACTCGGCCCACTGCACGCCGATATCGTCGTTGGTTCCGCCCTCGTCCACGCCATTGGGCCCATTGGACCATAACCGAAACATTTGGTAAGCGTTCGTGATGACTTGATTCTTGCTGTTCGTATATACGTACGGACACCAGTAGTTCACCTTGTGCTCCCAGCCGTCCCAGATCGTCTGGACCAGATTCGTGAACGTCGGCACGGTGCCGTCCGCGTATTTTGCGTTCATGATTGGCGGATATTCCTTGTGATTAGGAACGACCCCACTCGTGAACTGGGTCCACTGCGGGGATTCGGGCATCTGGGTCAAGTAATAGACGAGCCCAGTGGAATCGAACCAGTTCCCACACGAAGGGTATTGCTTGACCACATAACCTGGCGGACCGACATAGTCGACCGACGTGTATCCGTTGGCCGCCTTGTCGCCCGGGGGATAAGCCCCATATGCGCTGTAGTACTCGCCCAGCGCGTTCTTAACCTGTTCGATAATCTTGAGCGTCTTGGCGGATGCGGCACGACGGGCAACCGCGCCGCTCACCTTGAGCGTGATGCCTACCAGCACCATGATCACCGCCACGACGACCAGCAACTCGACCAACGTGAAGGCGCTGCGCTGCGCCACCGGGCATCGGCTGCCGTTGTTTCCGCAATTCCCTTTCTGTTTCACACGACGATGCATGGTCTGCCCTCCGCCCAGTATCATACCCCTCTTCGTGCGGGGCCGCAAACCCGATCCGCGCTACGCCCCTGACCCGCAGCCCATCTGGCGCTCCTATTTCATGTTGCTGATGATCGAGACGAGCGGCATGAACATGGCGATCACGATCGTGCCAACGACACCGGCCAGGAGAATGATCATGATGGGTTCAATAATCGATGTCAGGGCTTCAACAGCCGTATCGACCTCATCGTCGTAGGTCTCCGCAACCTTCATCAGCATTTCCGGCAGGGCGCCCGTTTCCTCGCCCACTTGGATCATGCTGACGACCATGCCCGGGAACACACCCGAAGCCTCGAGAGGCGAAACGATGGTCTCGCCTTCTTTCACGCTGTCATGCACTTGGGCCACGGCCTTGGCGAGGATCGCGTTACCCGTGACTTCCCGCACGATGTTCAGGGCCTGCAGGATAGGCACGCCGCCGGTCAGCAGCGTCCCGAGTGTCCGGGTAAAATTCGAGATCGCCGTCTTACGGACGAGTTGCCCGAACACGGGCGACTTCAGTTTGAGCGTATCCATGACCACCCGGCCTTTGGCCGTACGAGCCAGCAGACGGAGCACGACGACGATCGGGACCAACCCAGCCAGGAGCCATAGACCCTTGTCGGCGATCAGGCTGCTCAGCCCGATCACCATCTGGGTCAACTGCGGCAGGGGCTGGCCCTGCAGCAAGTCCTCGAAGATCGATTTGAACTTCGGAATGACAACGACCATCAGGACGCCCATGATGACGATGGCCATCACCAACACGACGATCGGGTACACCATTGCACCCTTAACTTTATTGCGGATCTTCTGGCTCTTCTCCATGAACTCGGCCAGCCGAATCAAGACGGTGTGGAGCGCGCCCGAAGCTTCGCCGGCCTTGACCATATTGATGTAGAAGTTCGTAAAGATCTTGGGATGCTGGGCGAGGGCCTCCGCGAACGTGCTGCCGCTCTCCACGGATTCCGCCATGCCGTTCAGCGCTGCCCGAAACTGCGCGTTCTTTTCCTGGCGCTGCAGCACATGCAGCCCGCGCAACAGCGGCAAACCCGCATCGACCAAGGTGGCGAGCTGGCGCGTGAAGATCATCATGTGCTTGAGCTTGATACGCCCCTGCATCATGGTATTCAGGAAGCCCGGCAGGCGGATCTCCATCGAGAGGCCCTTCCCGCCCGCCGCGGCCTTGGTGCCGGGACGACCCGTCGCGGTTGCGCGGCGGCCGGTGATATCCATCACACTGGTGGGGAACAGACCCTTATCCTTGATCTGCGCAATGGCGCGCGATTCGTTTTCGGCGTCAAGGACGCCCTCGACTTCGCGTCCCTTCGAATCCATGGCGGCGTATCGGTATTTCGGCATGCGGTGCCTCCATTATGCTCAACCCGAATGTAGTATGCTCCGCCCTTTCGATGCAAGCCAGCAATTCCTGCCAGCAACTCCTGTTCTTTGACAGGATTAACAGCGTTCAACAGGATTGGATGCAGGCAAATCCATTATGATCTTGTGAATCCTGCCAAAGACTCCCTGTGTGGCTGCGGCAGATAGGCCATGCTTCCCAAAACAAGGAACCCGCCGGGGGTCAATCCGGCGGGTTCGTGCGAGGCCTAGCGAAGGCGTCTCAGCCGTCCTTCTTCGGCTCAGCTCCCTCAGCGGGCTCAGTCTGCGCCGGTTCGTCGGCCTTCGGCTTCCTGCGCTTGTCGACAGCCGCCAAGTCAACCCACTCCAGCAGCGCCATCTCGGAGCCGTCACTCCCACGGCGCCCCAACCGGACAATCCGCGTGTACCCACCCGCCCGGTCCTTGTACTGCGGGCCGATCGTCTCGAATAGTTTCCGAACGTGGTCGCGATGGCGAAGCACTGCCAGCGCCTGACGTCTGGCCGGAAGCGTTCCGCGCTTTGCCAGCGTTACCATCTTCTCCGCCAACGTCCGCGCCTGCTTTGCCTTCGGCAGTGTGGTCCGGATGCGTTGTTCCTCGATGAAATTGGCCACCAAGGAGCTGAGCAAGGCCTTCCGACCCGCCGCTGACCGGCCCAACTTCACCGTGTTCTTCCTGTGTCGCATGGAAAACCCCTTACTTCAGTCCAGGCGCGTCGATTACGCCTTATCCTTCTGTACCGCGTCCGGCGTCTTGAGAGCCTTCAAAACGTCATCGTCGAATTTCATGCCCAGGCCAAGCTTGAGTTCCGACAACTTCGCCTTGATTTCGTTCAGCGACTTCTTGCCGAAGTTGCGATACTTGAGCATCTCCGCCTCGCTCTTCTGTGCGAGCTGACCGACGGTCGTAATATTCGCGTTGTTCAGGCAATTCGCCGCCCGAACACTGAGTTCGATCTCATTAACACTCATGTTCAGAACGCGCAAAATCTCGTCGCGTTCGGTATTCGCCTGCTCGGTCGTCTCCTCGAACTCAACCACATTCTTGTCGTAGTCTGCGAACACGTCCAAGTGATGGCGCAGGATCGCAGCCGAGACGGTTAGGGCATCCTCCGGCGAGATACGCCCATCCGTCATGATGTCGAGTACCACACGGTCGTAATCCGTCCGCTGCCCGACACGGCAATTCTCAACCGTGAAGTTCACACGCTTGACCGGTGAGAAGATCGAGTCGACCGGAATGCGGCCGATCTCTTGGTTTTCTTTTTTATTCCAGTCCGCCGGACAGAATCCGCGGCCCGTCCGCACCTCAAGCTGGACGTCCAGGGAACCGTCCTCGGACAGCGTGCACAGATGAAGCTCCGGGTTGAGGATCTCGACGGTCCCGTCTGTCTGGATGTCCCCGGCCTTGACGTCGCAGGGCCCCTTGGCCTTCAGCGTCAGCATCCGGCTCTCGCGCGACTGCATCTTCAGCAGCACCCGCTTAACATTGAGGATAATATCCGTCACGTCCTCGACCACTCCCGGCAGCGAACAAAACTCGTGCGGAGCGCCCTCGATGTGCACCGACGAAATAGCCGCCCCTTCCAGGGACGACAGCAACACGCGCCGTAGCGAGTTCCCGATCGTTCGGCCATAGCCCACTTCCAACGGCTCCGCGATGAAACGCGCGAATGTCGGCGTCGCGGACGCCTCGTCCTTGGTCAGCCGCTTGGGCATTTCGAATCGGCTAAGTCTGATTGGCATGGTTCGATCCTTCCGGCATGGCGCGCCGCGCCGCGGCGCCCGCCCTTACTTGGAGTATAATTCGACGATCAACTGCTCGTTGACAAACGGCGCGATCTCCTCGCGTGTCGGCACACGCAAGACTTCGCCCTTGAGCCCGTCCTTGTCCACGGCCAGCCATGAGGACAGCTCACGGCTCTGTGCATCCAAGGTCTTCTTGACCAAGGCTTGGCTCTTGGCTCGGGCCTTGGTCTCGACACGGTCACCTGCCCGCAACACCATTGAAGGCACATTGGCCCGGCGACCGTTCACGGTAACATGCCCGTGGAGCACCAACTGACGAGCCGTGCGGCGTGACGGCGCGAAACCCAGGCGGAATACTAGATTGTCCAGGCGCAGCTCGAGCAACTGCAGCAACATCTCGCCCGTGACGCCGCGCTTGCGCAAGGCGCGCTGGAAGAAGAGCTTAAACTGCCCCTCTTGCAGTCCATAGAAGCGACGGAGTCGCTGTTTCTCCCGCAACTGAACCCCGTATTCCGTCTTCTTCGACGGACGCGCCCCATGCACACCCGGTGCGGGGCGTCCCGCGTCCACGGCACACTTGGACATGCGGCAACGATCACCCTTCAAAAAAAGCTTCATCCCTTCACGGCGACAAAGTCTGCAGGCCGGCCCAGTATATCTCCCCATTCGATCTCTCCTCTCAGATTCGCAGAATATTCAACTGCCTAGACGCGCCGGCGTTTGCGAGCTCGGCAACCATTGTGCGGCATCGGCGTCACGTCCTTGATCATCGTGATGCTTAGGCCCGCCGACTGCAGCGCACGAATGGCGGACTCGCGCCCCGCGCCGGGGCCTTGCACGCGAACCTCGACCTCCTGCATGCCACGGGCCACCGCCTGACGGGCCGCTTCCTGGGCAACCACGCTGGCGGCAAATGCCGTGCTCTTGCGGGAACCCTTGAAGGCCGCACGGCCTGCGCTGCTCCAAGCCACCACGCCGCCCTTCGAGTCCGTGATGGAAATCATCGTGTTGTTGAACGTGGCCCGGATGTGCGCCACACCGAACGGAACCACACGCCCCTTGGGAGCGCGCGCTTGGCGGGCCGCCTTGGCGCCTTCCGCCGCGCCTTCGGCCTTCTGCTCGCCGGCGTCCCCGGCGACCGCGGTGGCCACCGCACCCGCAGCTTTCGCCGAGGCCTGTTCTTCCGCCTTGTCTTTCACGTCTGCCATGCGATTCCGTACCCCTCTGCTGTATCCTGCTTAATATCGGCTATTCCAAATTACTTCACCGCCGCGCGCGCTTCCTTGCCGCGCACTGCGCCGACCGTGCGCCGCGGACCCTTGCGGGTGCGCGCGTTGGTGCTCGTACGCTGACCGCGAACCGGCAGCCCGCGCTTGTGGCGCGTGCCCCGGTAGCTGCCGATGCTGATCAAACGACGAATGTTCTGCGACACTTCTCGCCGCAGATCGCCCTCAACCCGGTACCCGTTCTGGATCACATTGATGATGCGCGCCAGCTCTTCGTCCGAGAGTGCGTCCGCTTTCTTCGCGGGATCGATCTTCGCCTGCTCACATACGCGCTGGGCCACGGTTGGACCAACGCCGTAAATATAGCGCAGCGAATACTGGATCTGTTTCTTGCCGGGTATATCAACACCAAGAATTCTGGGCATGCCGAAATCTCCTTAACCTTGCCTCTGCTTGTGGCGCGGATTGGTGCAGATCACACGCACCACCCCCCGGCGGCGTACCACCTTGCATCGTTCACAGATCCGCTTGATCGAGCTTCTGACCTTCATCCCTGTCTCCATTCCCCAAAAATAGCCAGCTAAATTAGCAGGCTCCCGCATCCGCGTCCACCTCAAAATGTTCACCGACGCCCTAATCGGCGAGCGTCAACACTACGGGCCCTTCAGCGCCTATCGCCACGGTGTGCTCAAAATGGGCTGACGGCTTCCGGTCAGCCGTGAGCACGGTCCACCCGTCTTCCTGAACGTCAACCTCGCTGACGCCCAAATTCACCATCGGCTCAATGGCCAACGTCATGCCGACCTTGAGCCGAGGCCCGCAACCCGCCGGCCCATAGTTCGGGATCTGCGGATCCTCATGCATCTTCCGCCCGACCCCATGCCCGACAAAGTTTCGAACCACGGCGAACCCGCCTCCAACGGCGGTCTGCTCGATCGCATGCGAGATGTCCGACAACCTCCCGCCCGCAACCGCCTTGGCAATCCCTGCGCCAAGCGCCCGTTCCGTGGTCGCGACCAAACTAATCACGTCGGGCCTCGAAACGCCCACCATGACCGTCGTCGCCGTGTCGCCGACGAACCCGCCATAGATCACGCCAACATCAATACTGACAATCTGCCCGATCTCAATGCGCCGATCACCCGGAATCCCGTGGACCACCTCGCAATCGATGGAGATACACGTGTATCCTGGGTACCCCTTGTACCCCAAGAACGCACTGCGCGCCCCCATGCCAGCCATCAGTCGGGCCGCCTCGGCGTCCAACTCCCGCGTCGTGATCCCGGGCGTCACCAGCCGGGCAACTGCGTCACGCACACGCGCCGCAACCCGGCCGCTTTCGCGCATCCTCCGGATCTCATCGGCGCTCTTGACAATGATCATGACCCAGCCGGCCGCTGCACGTACCGGAGAATCTCCGCCACCGTGTCCTGCCGGGGTCTTGCGGAATCGACCGTGACCAGCACGCCCCGCTTCGCATAGTACTGGATCAGACCTTGGGTCTGCTGATCATAGACGTCCAGCCGTTTCAAAATCGTGCTCTCCTGATCGTCCGGACGCTGGTATAGCTCGCCTCCACACCGGTCGCACACGCCTTCGCGCTTGGGCGGAATGTTGATGGTGTGGTAGCTGGCGCCGCACTTGCGGCAAACCCGACGCCCGGTGAGACGTGCCATCAACAATTCGCGCGGGGCCGCCAACTGGAACACAACGTCAAGTCTCGCGCCTCGCCGGGCAAGGCTCTCATCGAGCAGCCGAGCCTGCGCGTCCGTCCGCGGAAATCCGTCGAACATATAGGCGTCGTCCTTGCCGCCCTTGTCCAGTCGTTCCTCGACGATGCGTATGATCGTGGCGTCAGGCACCAGTTCACCGCGCTTCATGTACGCCTCGGCTTCGCGGCCGACCGCAGTTCCCTGCTTCACCGCTTCGCGAAGCATGTCGCCCGTCGAAATATGAATGAAGGGGCTGGCGGCCTTGATGCCTTCGGCGATCGTGCCTTTGCCCGCCCCAGGCGCCCCGAATAGAATAATTGCCTTCATCTTCCCGTCCAAACCATCGATTAGCGCCGCCCGTGCAGCCGGCCTTTGCGCAAGAACCCGTCATAGTGACGCATTAGCAGGTGAGACTCTACTTGTCTCATCGTGTCCAACATCACGCCTACGACAATGAGCAGACTGGTGCCGCCAAAGAACGACGCTACCAACCATGGCACGCTGAATTGCCGCGACATCACGGTTGGGATGACCGCGATGACGGTCAGGAACACCGCGCCGGCCAAAGTAATTCGCGTCATCGTGGAATCTAGAAACTCGGCGGTCGGCTTGCCAGGGCGAATACCCGGGACATAACCACCGTACTTCTTCAGGTCGTCGGCGATCTGGATCGGGTTGAACTGTGTTGCCACCCAGAAGTACGAAAAGAACAGAATCATTAGGCCGTACAAGAACAGATACAAGCCCGTGTCCATCATAAGCGCGTCCGCCATTCGCTGAGCGAATGCAACCGGAATACGCCGCAGCAGGATCGCCGGGAACATGAGAATCGACTGGGCGAAAATGATCGGCATGACACCCGAGTAGTTTACCCGGAGCGGCATGTACGTGCTCTGACCGCCATAGACCTTGCGCCCCACCACGCGCTTGGCGTACTGGATCGGGATCTTCCGGAGGCCCTGCGTCAGAGCGATCGTCCCAGCCACGACAAGCACCAGCATCGTGATCAACCCGACCAGGTAGAACGGCGAGAACTGCGCAACGCTGTCCTCGGTACCCCTAACCATGTGGCTCACTGCGAATACGGCGGCCGGAAGCCGGCTTACGATACCCTCCGTAATGATCAGTGAGATACCGTTCCCGATGCCACGCTGCGTGATCTGCTCGCCGAGCCACATGATGAAAAGCGTGCCTGTCGTCATCGTAAGCACGGTCATCAACCGGAACGGGAGTCCGGGGTTCAGTACGATCTGCCGGTTGATCCCCAGCGCCTCGGGATGCTCCAACGTGACAGCCATAAAGTACCCTTGGATGACACAGAGGAACACCGTCAGGTAGCGCCCGTACTGCGTGATCTTCTGCCGGCCCGCGTCGCCTTCACGAACGAGGCGTTCCAAGGCGGGGACAACGGCCGTGAGCAGCTGGAGAATGATCGATGCACTGATGTAGGGCATGATTCCCAGCGCACCCACCGCGCAATTGCGCATGGCGCCACCGCTGAACATGTCGATCAAGCCCAGAAACCCGCCCCCTGTGCGGCTCTCGATATCCGCGATGACCTGCCGCAACGCAACCGCGTCAACGCCTGGTGTCGGGATATTGGCCACAATACGGCATACGAATATCAGCCCCATCGTAAACAGGATGCGCGCCCTGAGTTCGGGGATCTTGAAGCTGTTGGCAAATGCCGAGAACATGGGGCGTTGGGTTCCTTTGGGTTACCTTACGTCGCCTTTGTGGTCAGGACTTCACAGGTGCCGCCCGCTGCCTCGATCTTGGCCTTCGCACTGGCGCTAAACGCCTGGGCCTTGACAGTGAGCTTCTTGCTTAGACTGCCTGTGCCAAGAATCTTGATGCCGTCACCCGCATTCTTTGCCATCCCGATCGCCTGCAGGGCGTCGGGCGTCACCACGGTTCCGTCGTCGAACTGTTCGAGGTCGGCCACGTTTACAGGCACATAGACGCTTTGGTCCAGGCTCTTGAACCCCCGCTTGGGCAGGCGTCTGACCAGACGCATCTGGCCGCCTTCAAACCCGGCCTTGTGCTTGTGACCGGATCGGGCGTACTGCCCCTTGTGCCCGCGGCCGGAGGTCTTACCCAAGCCCGAGGACATCCCGCGCCCGAGGCGTTTCCTAGTCTTACGGGCCCCCGTCGTGTTCTTCAGTGTGTGCAAATTCATGGTCTTGTATCTTCCGCTCGGCAGTCGCCCCGTCTACGCGTTCCGCGATGCCTTGATTGCTTCCTGCGAACGTAGTGCCTCGAGGGCCGCCATGGTGGCCTTGACCACGTTCACTTTATTGCTGCTGCCCAATGACTTGCCCAGGACATCGTGGATGCCCGACAATTCGATAACCGCACGCATGCCGCCGCCCACAATCGCGCCCGTACCCGGGGAAGCCGGCTTGAGCAGCACACGGCCGCCGTCGCAGCGCCCCGTGACCTCGTGCGGAATGGTCCGGTCCTGAAGCGTCACCGCGAACATCGAGCGCCGCGCAATTTCGCCGCCTTTGCGGATGGCGTCGGCCACTTCGTTCGCCTTGCCGAACCCGTAGCCCACCATACCCTTGCGGTTACCGACCACCACGATCGCGCTAAAGCTGAAGCGCCGGCCGCCCTTGACCACCTTGGCGCAGCGGTTGACGAACACCACGCGTTCCTCGATATCCGACCCGGGGCCGCTGCCATCGGACGAACGGTTTCTTGACGTCTTATAGTCTTTCATAGGCACCGACTAGAATTTGATTCCTGCCTCGCGCACGGCCTCGGCGATCGCCTTGACCCGGCCATGATAAAGGTATCCGCCGCGGTCGAAAACAACAGCCTGCACGCCGAGTTGCTTTGCCAATTCGCCCAGCCGCTGACCGATCGCCTTGGCTCCATCGACGTTCTTACGACCAACGCCGCTCTTTCCCAACGACGACACAGTGGCCAAGGTGGCGCTCTTCTCGTCGTCCACGAGCTGCGCGTATATATTCTTGTTTGACACCATGACACACAGGCGAGGACGCTCCGCTGTGCCGGTGATTGCCTTGCGAATGCGCGCATGGCGCCGCACCCGCCCCGCTTTCCTGTCCACACTCTTCATAATCAGGCCACCGTCTTTCCGGTCTTTCGCCGAACGTGTTCACCCTTGTAGCGGATCCCCTTGCCTTTATAGGGCTCGGGCGGGTAGAAGGAACGGATCCGGGCCGCCGTGTCACCCACCAGCTGCTTGTCGGGTCCGCTAACCGTGATGGTGCTTTCCTTGACCCCGACAACGATCCCCTTGGGCGCCATGAACTCGACCGGGCTCGAGTAGCCGATCGTCAGAGTCAATTTGGCTCCCTGCACCGCGGCCCGGAAGCCGACACCCTGGAGTTCGAGGTCTACCGAGTAGCCCTTTGACACGCCCGTGACCATGTTGGCGATCAGGCTGCGCGTCAGTCCGTGCCGACTGCTGCCGTCCGCCGTATCCTCCGAGCATACCACGCAGACTGTCCCATCCTTGACCGTCGCCGTGACAGGCCCCGAAAGCGCCATCGTCAGTTCGCCCTTCGCGCCTTTTGCCGACACCCGCGATCCATCCACCGTTACCGTTACGCCGGCCGGGATGACAACGGGTTTCTTGCCGATTCTTGACATGCTTGACCTCTGTTACACTGTGGGTCGCCCGCGCCACGCGCCGACGATCACCAGACCTTGCAAAGCACCTCGCCGCCAACCTTTTTCTCGCGGGCCTCACGGTCCGTCAGGATACCCGCAGGCGTGCTGAGAATCGCCATGCCAAGACCGCCCAAGACGCGCGGAATCTTCGACACGCCCACGTACTGACGCAAGCCTGGTTTGCTGACGCGGCGCAGGCCGCGAATCGACGGTTTACGGTCGGCATCATACTTCAACTCGAGCCGCAGCACCTTCATGCCGCCATCTTCCTCGACGGCGACCCCCCGGATGTAGCCCTCGCGCTGTAAAATGGCGGCAATCTCGCCCTTCAGGGCCGAATAGGGCATCGCAGTCGACTTCTGGGCGGCCGAGCCCGCATTCCGCACCCGGTTCAACATATCCGCAATGGGATCGGTTACAATCATAAGGTCCTCATCTTACCAACTGGCCTTGACGACTCCAGGAATCATGCCGAACGACGCCAATTCCCGGAAG
>CAITUY010000069.1 GCA_903895695.1 uncultured bacterium | reverse complement strand
GCGTGGGAGTTGCTCGACCGCAACGAACTACATCTGGTCCGCAGTTCACCGTCCCAGGTGAAAGCAAAACGGCGCGCCTGACGGTACGCCGAGTGCGGCGGGGATCCCCGTAGGGTCCCCGCCGACTATTTCAGCGGAATCGCTTGTCGAGACGTGACCCCAATTCCCTCCTGGCTTCACGGAGGCACCCCTGGCGGGAGGGGGTACGGTCTGTATTCTCCTTGGGCGTTCCAGTAGCCCGAGGGACCAAACCGAACTGCATTCTCACGCATGTCCTTCACGTGATCGTCATGGCCCTGCGAGTGCTCGCTCCAGCGTTGCTCCTCCAATAGACGCTCTTGCTCCACCTCCTCTGAATACTTCCTGACCGCCCCTTCTGCGGCGGTTTCCTCCGACCTTTGGCTCGGGGACCTGTCCTTGTTCAATGCCGATTCCAGTTGATCCATCCAGACTTGCGCCTCAGCCGTGATCTGATCTTCGTCTTTGGCCGTCGCACCGACGAAAGCGATGAGACTCTCTCCAAGTGCAGCCAACAAGCTGGGTCTTGGACTATTATAGCGAACGGTCCCGCCGCCCAGTGTTCCCCACCCTCTGATCCACGTGAAGAAACAGTACGATGTCATGTCGGTAAAGCGGAGGTCCCGCTCCTGGTACTTGGTGCGCAACAGCATCCTAGTCCACAACCGACTGGCCCGTTCCGCCAGCTTGTTGGGCAGCGCCTTCTCGGAGCGACTTACGCTCAGCTTCGACAGGTCACCACTGTAGCCCCAGATCTGCCTTTCTGGTCGCAAGACAATGGCCTTGTAACCCCTGCCCTCTTTGACAACCGCCAGAAGTACCTCGGGCGTGAAAGCGGGCGTGATCAGTAACTCGAAGACACCGGGCCCCACAGACCCGGCCTTGTCGAACAAAACGATTCGAACGTTCGAATGGTACTCAGGAGAATGATATGTATAACCGCTTTCGATCGGCTCCAACTCCCGGGATTGGGGTGCATTGCGGTCAACATGGGTACAGCCGGCCAGGAGGATCGAAACGCTGATCAACACGAGTCTGTTCATCTTAGTCACCCGATCGCCGGCAACATGATGCAAAAGATCGCAACCATGATAACAACGGCGATCACGATCCAAAGCCCGACTGATGACGACTTGGGGTTCCTCCGCCGCTCAGCCATCCAGAACCAAGCCGCTACTGCCGCCGAAATCAAAATCCCGCCGAAGATGACAAGATACCACACGACCGGCGTGGCAAGCGATGTGCAGAACAATGAGCCGAGAAAGGCGACCGAGATCAAGGCGGCCAGCGTCGACTTCTGAATTCTGGTTCTCGTCAATTCCATGACCTCGATTGTTGTCAGATCTTGGCGCCCAACTATTCACCACCGTTGGGGTGGCACGTCGCTATCGCATTTCTTCCAGTAGGAATGGTCGTTCACGGAAGCATCGTTGTAGGTGAATCTGCAAACGAGGTTGCTTTGCAGGCTGACATAGACAACCCAGTCTCTCTTTGAAAAACGATCATAAAAGTACGCATAGGCAGACCTGCCGGCGCCGTCCGCTGGCAATGACAAGTCTGGCGGGCCAAGCAATTCGAGCGCTGTCTCCTTACCGATTGTCTGGCCTTGGTACCGGTAACCACAATCCTCATTGCCGGGTAGAAGAGGACTATCCAAAGCACGATTCCCGTTCCTAATAATGCACACACTTCTTTCACGGTATTTCTCCCGACTGCGTTTGTGCCGACAAGTTCGACGGGCCACCCGGTCACCGATCCCCCTGCGAGCCAACATCACCGTCCGCCCTCCGAGCCCGCCTGCGGTGCCGAAGGCAACGGTGATGTGTCTTGTCGTTGGGGTTGTGCCGATTCCAGGCTCTCGATCATGTGTGTGACTTGACGTTCGCGTTCCGGTGTAGTGGGTTGCCTCGGATGTTCCTGCCTGTCCCTTTCTAGTTGGGTCCACGGGGGATCGCTAATCATCAGGAAGAGAGTCACATGGGCCAGTTTCACGCGTGATGCCCGGAGCAGTGAATCATCGGCCAGCGTTTCCAGTCGTTGGACGACTCCGGTCGTATCGCCCCTGCGGGCATCCAGGAGCAAACTCGTGTAGGTAGCCGCACCCTCGATGGACGTGCTGTACTCGTGTATTGCCTGGATTGAAGCGATCTCGTCGCGGCACCCTACCTTTCCAGCATAGAATCCAACTGCACACCCGATGATGGCGGCAACTGCACAGATGAGCGTCCGCGTGATGTGCTCCCGTGCGTTCATATCTATGGACTTGGCTCAACATCAACGCCAGGTGCGACGACCTTGGCGGTCGTAGCCTGCGCTAATTCGTTCGACGTGCACATATCATCCTTTGTTCCGAGTACCCTATCCGGTCCAGCCGACGCTATGGTAGGCCCATTCTGAGTCAGGCGATATCGGAGTGGGGTTCCCCAAGCATCCTTTGGATCAATTCCAATATCATCGCCTTCAATATAGGGCCCGTGCCAGTTGCTGACACCCGGATCGACAAGCAGTGCGTTCAAGCTCTGTGCACTGCTGGGGTACTCGCTGCAATCGTACTTGTATTCGTCCAGCGCCGACTGCCACGCGCGCAGTGCTGCCCGGGTCTGCAGCCGCGGGCCACCCGGATGACTTCCAAGACCCGGGAAGAGGACAGCGATGAGGATGACGACCACGCCCGAGCAGCATGCCCAGAAGACGAGTCTGGATTTCAGCAGTCTTCCCTCCCGTAGACGACCGCGCCTAACGAACCGGCTTATGCGGGGCCGGCCGTGACGCCCCGCCGTCCCTACCGGGGACGACTCTACCAACCACGGTCCACCGACGGCAAATACTTCCGGCCAGATCCTTCGCGCCTGGGCGCATCTGCGATCTTTGGACCTTTTCTTCTGTAGACGCGGGCGTTGACCGCGTTGTCCCTTTCGCACGCCAGTCTCTCCGCGCCCAACGTGCGCGGCTACAGTTCGGGCGTCAAGGAGAGCAGATGAGCGCTCGCGCCTCTGCCGCGACGGCAAGCGTGTTCGGGGACAGGTGAGATGGAACTACGTGTTCCTTACAAACCACGCCAGTAGTTCCTCTGCCTCGGCCACGCTGCGGGTCGAAGTCCAGTATTGCGTCTTTTCGGGCCGGAGTTCGCGGTGCATGGCTTTGATCTCATCCGGAGAGCCACCCACGCTCACGGCCTTGCCCGCGGCCTGGATGCGCTTGAGAAGCCCCAAGTGCGCACTATGCGAGCCGTGCCCCGCGCCGGGGACGTAGGAGAACGTGTGCAGACCTTTGCTCGAAAGCAGTGCGTCGGCATGCACAAGGGCGCCCGGTCCGTCCCAGTGATACAGGGCATGCTTGACGATGGCCGCCTCTTCTTCCAGCGCCGGAAGCACCCAACGCCGGAACGACTCCGGGCTCATCATGCAGGAGAAGTCGCATTGCAGGCAGGCCGCACCCTCCATGGAGTAGAAATCGCGGTAGTAGCCCAGTTCGTCCATGCGGCCGGCCGTGCGGACCGCATCCCACACCTGAGGGAAGATGGCGCGTGCGCTCTGCATGGCGCGGTCGATCGTCTCCGGCTGATCCAGCAGGTCCATGCATAGCCGCTCCGCGCCGCGGACGGCCGCGAGAAGCCCCATGTTCGTGTGCAGATCCGGCGAGCACAACAGCATCTTGCCCGCCAGGCGATCAGCCGCCTTGCGGTAGAAACCCAGCATCCGCTGCCACAGCGGACCTTCCGGGTGCAGACGAAGCGGAAGCGATGCCTCCCAGTCCTCGACAAACGGCTTCGACCAGCAGGTGTCACCGGAACCCTCACTCCAATAAAGATGGCCGCCGCAAAACGCGGCGATTTCGTCGCACCCGAAGCTGAGCCAGAACGACGGCATCATTTCGCCGCCGTAGTAGGTGGCCTCCGCAGACGTCAGCGCCCGCGTAATGATCGCATCCAAGTCCCCATGGACACGCTCGTGGTAGGTGCTGCCCCGTGCGCCCTGTTTCCCCGCTTGGGGCGCCGACACGCATATAAGGGGCCGGTCGATGATCTCGCCGGCATGATAGGCGTCCCAGCGCCGGGCGGCTTCAGCCAAGTTCGGCTTCAGTGCCAGCGGAGCCGGCGTTCGTACGGCTTTGTTCATGATGAAACACTCCTGAAGACTGACAGGAAATCACTTTCCAGCGATCTGCAATTCACCATTTCCCTATCCCTGTTCAACCGCTCATGGTCGGCATGTCAGCCAGATCGTAATAGGCGATCATGTAGGGATGATCCACGTTGAATTCGGTCAGCGGCTTAGGATTCTTGCACACGCCCGCTTCACGGATCTCCGTGCCTACGCGGCCCAATCGACGATCACCGAAGACCCGCCGAAACTCCTCGGCCGCCACCTCGATCTCAGCGACGATCTCAGGATGTCTGTCGTAGACGTTATGGGCTTCGCCCACATCATCGCGGAGGTTGTAAAGCTCCGCCAACACCTGGGCATAGAGGCCACTTGGCGCCCAGCCGATCTTGCAGAAGTGCAGTTTCCAATCGCCCTTGCGCACGGCCTCGAGGTTCGGGCCCTTGTAGTAGGCGAAGACATCCCGTCTTGTAGGCTTCCCTTCCATGAGGGTTTCCACCAGCGAGATGCTGTCAAGCGTCGTGTCCGCAGGCAACGGTGCGCCGGTCAGTTCAGCCAGGGTGGCAAAAAGGTCGATGGAGGAGGCGATCCCCTCGCAGGTCGTTCCAGCGGCGATCTTCCCCGGCCAGCGCATGATGCAGGGAACCCTTTGTCCGCCCTCCCAGGTTTCTGCTTTGGTGCCGCGCAACGGCGCGTTGCTCCCGCCCTCACCCCAGACCCGCGAACCGTTATCAGAAGTAAAGATGACGAGCGTCTCGTCCTTGATGCCCAATCGGTTCAGTTCCGCGTCGATCATGCCCATGGCCCAGTCGATGCAGGCGACAGCGCCGCCGTACGCGCCATTGCGTGAGACGTCGAGAAACTGCTTTGGAATGAACAACGGCACGTGGACGTACATGTGCGCCAGATACAGAAAGAAGGGGTTCTTTCGGTCACGACGCATGAACTGCAGAGATTCATCTACATACCGTTCGGTAATGCCCCGCTGATCCGGCTGCTGCTGGATGACCTCATCGTTTCGCAGAAGCGGCAATGGGGGACGGTCAAGGGCATTCACCTGTCGGCCCATGTCATTGCTGTATGGAATCCCGAAGTATTCGTCAAACCCATGCTTGGTCGGCAGGAACTCCGGCTGATCGCCGCAGTGCCATTTGCCAATGATCTTTGTGTCATAGCCGACCTTCTTCAACTGTCGGGCAATGGTCGACTCCTTCGAATTGAGGCCCTGCGCCTGGCCGGGGAAGAGCACCTGATAATCGGCAAAGCCGATTCGCTGCGAATAGCAGCCGGTCAGCATCGCTGCACGCGAAGCGGAGCACACGGGGGCGGCCATATAAAAATCGGTGAACTGCACGCCTTCCGCCGCCAGTTGGTCCACATGCGGCGTGTCATTGCACCTCGATCCATAGCAGGTCAGGTCGCCATAGCCGAGGTCGTCGCAATTGATCAGGATTATGTTGGGTTGCTTTGTCTTGTTCAGGTTAGCAGTCATCAATTGATTCTCTCCTTCTGCAGAACTATTCTCTGTGCCAAGTTGTCCTTTGGTGGCCCGGTAGGCCAAGGTCACCCTGCGTGAACTGCCGAACCAATCTGCCTTCCACGGGCCATTGTCGCCCGTCACGACTGCGAGTCAAGCGTAACCCCGGGATCCGGGAGACGGGCATGCTGATATATCTTGTCCACCCCATCATGATCGCGGCCTCGTGGTCTTTCCGCCCGCCGCGGGTCAGCCGCCTTTCGTCATCCGCTTGATGTTCTCCAGGAAGGTCTTCGCGCCCTCATTGTAGACATCGAGCTTCAGGTAGTTCTCCATGACCGTGCATGCCTGCGGCCAGCGCTGCAGACGCGCGTAGAGATCGGCCAGCCGGAATGAGGCTTCGGGACTTTCCGGGCAGAGGTCAACCGCCTGCCGGAACGCATACTCGGACTCGGCCACCAACCCCCGGGCCAGGTACAAACCACCGATCGCAGAGCGCAACTTCGAGAATGACTTTCGCGCATCGGCGTTACGCAGAAATTCCGGGCGCGCCATGAACCTGGCGAAGAGCTTGTCCCAGTAGGCGTGGTCGAGGTTCACGATCTCCTGCCAGAGCTTCGGGTTTTCCTGCGGCGATGGCAGCGGGTCCTTTTCGAGCCGCATGATGACGCCGTGGGGGCGCAGATAAGGATACATCCACGGGATGACATAACTCTCCTCGACATAGAAGGCGTGCCGCGCCTTGTTACGCTCGAAAATCTTCTGCGCCAGGATTCCGTTGATCGCCATGACGGCCTCGACGCCTTCGATCTGTACGCGGCCGTTTTCGACCCGCACGGATCCGTTGGAGGGAAAGCGCCCCGCCTGAATGCCTTCGATGTACTCCCGGAACGCGCCATTGCACTCGTCCGCATTGGGGAGGCCGATCGATTCCTTGGGGTATGCCGTGTCGCGGCCCAGTTGCCGCTGGAAGAACCCGTCGTTCTTCGGCCTCGAATTGTCGTAGTGGTCGCGGATGTAGCTCATGTAGGTGCCGTCGGCCAGCGCGTTCTGGGTGATAATGTAGACATCCGAACGATCGAACGAGGGGTCGCGGAACTTGTCCTTCGGCGCAACCTTGCTTTCGCAGAAGATCATGTAGGTTGGCACGAACCGGCCTGGATCGGTGCCGCCGAAGAGCACCGCATCGCGTTCCATGGCCGGATACCCTTCGCCGGGCTGGAACATGAGGTAGCCGAAGAGATAGCCGAAATCGTGGTCGTGCAGGGCGCAGAGGCTCCAGTTTCGCGTGTAGGTGACGGCCGGCAGCGCCAGCAGGCCCGCGCAGGCCACCCAGGCCATTGCTCTGGCGGTCGGGAGGCGCAGGACGGCGAGCAGGCTCAGGAGGGTCGCCAGGCCGTAGCCGATCAGCATGCCGTAGAAGCCGTGGGCGGGCGCGAAGAACTTAATGGTGATCTCCTGTTCCTGTCGATCCACCTTGGGGTTGATGATGGTCAGCAAGCCAAAACTGGTTGCGAAGAACGCAGCCCAGACGAATATCAGCCACGCCCGGCCGGCAGGCTTCAGGCGCCGCCAGCAGGCCGCCAGGACGACCAGCGGAACCCAGCCGAGCAGGCTGAGCGGCCAGGAATACTGGTTGATGATGCCCTTCGCGAATATCCCGATCTTCAGAAGGAACTCGGAACTTGCCCAACTGGCCGGGCTCAGCGGGTTGTACTGCTCCCGGATGATGGAGTGCAGGAAGCCAGCCTTGGTCGCCGCATAGCTCCAGTTCATCGGCGGATTGGTGGATGCTGCGAGCGGCATGTAGAGGTACAACGAGGCCCCGGCCAGGAAGAACGCTGCGCACAGGAGCGTGCGGCGGGCCCCCCACCAGCGGGCACGGTGCCCCGTGACCAGCACCAGCACTCCGAGAGCGCCCGCGCCCGTTGCCAACCAGAACAATGGCTGAGACGGCATGGAGGGAGCATCTGCGCTCTTGAGCCAGGCGAACACCAGCAAGCCCGTCATGAGGCAGAGCAGCCCGCCTCCGGCCAGTTCGCCGAAGCTCGACAGGCTCGTCATCAATGTAGTGAACCCGCCCTTGCGAAAGCCGGCGGCCTTGCGGGCTGCCACGAAACCGTCAAGCCCGACCACAAGCGCGCCGATGGCAAACGGCGCGGCCATGACGGCGATGGTCTGGTGGTTGGCCAAGCTCAAGCCGAGGAGCAGGAGCGTCGCATAGAGACAGCCGCGCCGTTTCGGCTGGAGCATCCAAGCCATGAACGTGGCGCTGATGAGAATAAACGAGAATACGTTCAGCACGCGCATCTCGGACACGCAGGCCCAGAGCCAGACCCCGCGGTTGAACCCGAACAGGACGGCCGAGCTGAAGCCAATGGTCGCGGCAATCCAGTCAGCCGTCCGTTCGCCGATGGCCTCTGACCACGGCAAGGACCGAAGCAGCAGGCGGATGGTTCGGATCATGACGAGCGCCATGACGCCGACCGTTGCCGCCCCGGTCACGGCCGACAGCGTCCCGATTCGCCAGGCGGGGTTGCCGAACGGGACGATGAAGTGGCTCCAGACGAAGCCGAGGAGCGCCCACAGCGGATAGCCGGGCGGATGCGGCACGCCGAACGTGAAGGCCCCGGTCACGAGCTCCCCTGAATCCTGGAGCGTCACTTCGGGGGCCATGTGATGGAAGAAGGCGAGCCCCGAGAACAGGCTTGCCAGCAGGGCCACCACCCAATCGCCCGGCCTGACGATGGCGCCGGGGAGCGGGTCGGGGTCACCGCCGATGGCCGGCGAAGGTTCCGTCTGTTGCGGCGCCGCTGTGCGGCGGCAGACTGTCCCATTCGCCTTGTTTGAGGCGGATCGTTTCTTCATGGGGATACTCCGGATGTCAGAGCAGGCGTTCCGAGCGGTTCGTCCCGGGCCACGCGAAACGCAGCACGGCGACCGTGTTTACTTTGAACTGGTCGTTCAAATCGTAGCCCTGCGAGCCGCTGGCAGCCGGCGAGTCCTGGGCGGCGAGGGCAGCGCCCATGGGATCATTGACAAGCCCGGTCAAGAAGCTCGGGAGTTCCAAAGTGATTAAAAGCGAGGCCGCCAAGGCCAGCGGGACGTACGCCCATGCGGGGAGGATCCGAACGTGAGTCCGCTGCGCCGGACTCCCCGCATCCAGTCGCGCCAACTCGGACAGAATCTGGGCCTTGGCGTGCGGGGGCAGCTTGGTGGGCTTGAAGGACGCCAGGCGTCTCTCGTAAGGATCGAAATCGGGCGTCATCATGGTGCCTCCTCCGGCGCGAACACTTTTCGAAGGGCTGCAATGGCGAGACGGTAGCGGGATGCCACCGTGTTCGGCGACTCCTCGATCGTCGCCGCGATTTCGGCGAATGTGAGTTCGCCCCATATCTTCAGCGTCAACACCTCGTGTTGTTCGATGGGCAGAGTGCTCATGGCACGCTCCAGCGCGGCGCGTTCCTCGTCTCTTTCCAGATCCGTTTGGAAGGAGGGGCTGCCGGCTTCGTACAGCCATTCGCCGCCTTTGGCCTCGCGGTCGCCCCGACGGCGCGCGCTGCGCAGGTGGTCCAGTGCCGCCCGGCGAACCGCGGCATAGCAGCGGGCGGACATGTCGGCCTCGGGGATGGGCTGCTTCTCGTTGGCGTGCCAGACCCGCAGGAAGGCCTCCTGCAAAATATCGGTCGCCGTCGCCTCGTCCGGCGCCCAACGCCGGGCATAGAGCAGCAATCGGTCACCCAGTTGTTCGACAATGCCGGCCCAATCCACGAAGCCGTCCTCTTTCCTGTGGCACACGTCCCCATTTACTCTATCAACGCCGCCGCCACGCGAATTTGTCACTGGATAATACTATCTTTAGCGGCAAAAAACACATTGTCCGGGGGTGGGCTGACGGAAGCACAGCGGCACGTGAGGTTGAAGTCTCCTATGTGCCATGGCGGGAAAAGCAACAAGACCGCAGTGCAAGTTGCTGCACTGCAGTCTGTTGCGATTGGAGGCGCGAACCGGAATTGAACCGGTGTACGAGGTTTTGCAGACCTCTGCCTAACCACTCGGCCATCGCGCCATGCGTGAGCGCATGAGACTCCAACCCCGCAGCAGGCCCTGCTTGCGCAGAACCCGACCGCGGGGTGTTGGAGGCCCGTGCTACTTCTTCTTGGCCGCAGCCTTCGCGGCTACTTTCGCGGCGACCTTCTGGCGTTCATTGTAGCGCAAACGGCGTTTCCGCTTCACGCGTGCTCTGAGTTGCTGTCCCATAATGGGCAGACTAGTTACCAGAGCCCGGAACCACTGTCAAGGATTCCGACGGACCAAACCGTCACTCGTATTTCCGGATCACGGTCCGCACGATCCCGCCGATGGCGAGACTCCGCGTCGGGACAATGGTTTTGTACTTCTTGTTCGCCGGTTCCAGGCGCACGCCGTTGCGATCCCGGATGAAATACTTGAGCGTCCATTCCTCGTCCACCTGGGCCACCACGATATCGCGGTTCTTCGGCGTCGTCCCCCGCTCCACCAGCACTAGGTCCCCGGGCTGGATGCCCGCGTCAATCATGGAGTCGCCCGAGACCTTCAGCATGAAGGTCGCCTCCGGTTTGCGGATCAGGAATTCGTCCAGACTCAGGTTTTCGGCCAGTTCCTCCTCGGCGGGCGACGGAAATCCCGCCTGGACGGACCCCAACAGGCGCAGTCCCGCGGTGATCTTCGGCGTCAACGCGATCTTTCTGTTGCGTTTGATGACAAACCCTTCGTCGTGCAAACGGCGGATCAGCCCGAACACGGAATTCTTCGACGCATACCCGAAAAGCTTGAGCATCTCGTTATAGCCCGGCGCCCGCCCCCAGCGCCGGTAGAACCCGCGCAAACGGCGCACCTTGTCATCCAAATCCAGTACTCGCGGCATGAATGGTCTCCTGCGTTACAACTGGAATCATCTTATCTGAACCAAGGTTCAAAATGCAAGTCGCCTAGTGAGAAGGTTTCAGTGTTCAGTGTTCGGTGTTCAGTGTCCCGTCCGGCTGTAGGTTGACACTTGGATAGGAGGTCCAAGTGGGGCAGAAGGTGGTGGTGCGGTACAGTGAGGCATTCAAGCAGCAGATATTGAGGGAGCTTGAAGAGGGGAAGTTCGGCAGTGTTGTGGCGGCCG
>CAITUY010000068.1 GCA_903895695.1 uncultured bacterium | reverse complement strand
ACCAACTTCTCCATTTCGTCCGCGCCCCATTCTCCCCACGCGCTGCCGGCCTTGAAGCGGTCCGGCAGAATGAGGCCCAAAGGCGAGAGAAGGACTAAGACGCCAAGGCCAATCCACAGTTTTGTTGTCAGTTTCATTAGCGCACCTCCTGTCCGATCAATTCCGGCGCCTGCTTCTGAAGATACTTGATGACCAGTGCGGTCACGATGGCCTCGATCCATCCGAACACGAGCAGGTGCTCCCCGGCCATTGCTGCAACGGCGATCCGCAGACCGTACGGACAGTAGAGCGCCTGGCCGGACGCCGTGTGGCAGAGATGGGGCTGCAGCCCGAACTCCACTCCTGCCAGGAACGCTGCCACATTGATTCCCACATAGCCCGCAATGAACGCCGCGACCACACGCCTTTTCGAATCCTTTGCCGATCCGCCCCCGATCAGACGGTAGGTCCAGTATCCGACAAACGGAATGACCACCGCCATGTTGAAGCAATTGGCGCCGATGGCGGTGATGCCTCCGTCGCCGAAGAGTAGCGCCTGAATCACGAGCGCCACGGTGATTGCGATCATTGCCGCCCAGGGGCCCAACAGGATCGCCACCAGCACGCCACCCACAGCATGCCCCGTTGATCCCCCCGGAATGGGGACGTTGAACATCATGATCACGAAACTGAACGCCGCGCCAATGGCCAGCAACGGCACTTGCTTCGCCTTCAGGGTCTTCTTCACGATTCGGGAGGCCGCTACCCATAGAGGGGCCATCACGGCGTAGAAAACGCCGCTTGTGGCCGGCCCCAAGTATCCGTCTGGAATATGCATGTTGTCTTCCTCTCTCTTACTTGCTGGGGCCTGCTTTCCCGGTGCCAAGCACCCAGATCACGCCGGCAGTGGCTGTGAAGTCGGGGACGTCGCCTGAAAGCTTCGATCCGCCGGCCGCGACCAACCTGAGGGAGTCCGTGGCATCCCAGCGCAGCCCCAGATTGTACCGCCAAGTTGTCTCGCGTTCCTTCATGTCTTCTTCGCCAAAGATCTCGCCAATGCCCTGCAACGAATCCAGAAGTCGATAGTCAACGGCCACGCCCCAATGGACGACGTCACCCACGTCTTCGTCCGACCTATGCCCCACCCAGGTGTAGCCGGCGTTGACATGAAGGCCGATGTCCTTGCCGAGGGTCTTGGACGCCTTCCATGTCAGGTCATAGTCCGTCTTCCCGCTCCCCAAGTCGTCCCCATCGTCGGCAGTGGGGAACTTCACGGAAGGGGCTATCGTCTGACGGGGCAGACAGGTCGATTCCTCAAAAAACATCCACTTCATCCCCACGTTAAGGTCATCGATGCCATGGACTCGCTCCTTCTGGCCGTCGTCATTCTCGCGCGACTCGAACTGCTCACCCAGACCGACCGCTACGTCCACCCGCGGCATGACGCCGTAGGTCAGAGTGATCGGGATATCGTAATGATCGCACGAGGAATCGGCCTCGTAGCTTGCTCCCGCCTCGATCTGAACGGTACCAGGGTCCTGTGTATCTGCCTCATCGGTAACGAGAGGAAGAGTGGCGTACGCCGCAGCCCCTCCGCTGATTGCCAGCCAAGTCGCCAGCCAGTTCCTGATACTCCTCGCACCTGCACGTACCGTGTATCCAGCCTGACTCATCCCAGCCTTCCTTTCTGTCGGGCAGTCTGCGAAAGACTCGCGCCCGAGTTTTGTACTCCCTGGCTGGCTGATGGCTGGCTGGGGGCGGACGGGTGTGAACCCGCCCTTGCCGTTACTTGTTCAAAATGAGCTTCCTGTTCTTCGTCAGTCGCAGGCTATATAGCTGCCCCTCGTGACGAATCTTCACTTCGTTGCCCTCGGCAAAGAGCTGAGCCGAGTCGAGAATGCCGTTCTCGACTTTCAGGCTCTTTGCCCCCGGATCGTCAATCCGCCTTTCGTTCTCCTTTCCCTGCATTCATTGCTCCTGATAGACGCAGCTCCGATCTGCGGTAATACGTATCACGGAAACGTAACACCCAACAAGTAAAAAAACGCCAGAGGGGTTGGCCGAGGCTCAGGAGATGCGGCGTCCGGTCGTGCCGGCGGCGAGCGAGACGTGCTTCAAGCCTTTGACGGCCTTGAGACGTTTGACGATGGCTTCGATCTCGGCGGGTTTGCCGCGCACGGCGACGATCTCCATGCAGTTGTCGTGGTCCAGGTGCACGTGCTGCGTGGAGATGATGGCATCGTGGCAGTCGTGCTGGACGTCGGTGAGTCGCTGCAGGACCTCGCGCTTGTGGTGATCGTAGACCAGCACGACGGCGCCGACGACCTCCTCGCCCGCCCGCCATTCCGTCTGCACCAAACTGGAACGGATCAAATCCCCCACGGCCTTGGACCGGGTCGGACAACGCTCGGCCTTGATCTTCCGGTCGAACCCGGCCACCAGATCCTTGTCGAGCGATACACTGAATCGGACTATGGACATCGCTACCTCATTGGAATGCGGCCATGCTACCAACGTTCGGTCCCTGCTGCAACGTGGACTGCGACCTGCATCTTGCACTTCGCATGGCGGGTGGAGATCCGAGGTAGGGCGTGGGCGTCCCCGCCCCGCCGTAACCGGAACGCGACAAGAGCGCCACTGTCACGGCGCGGCAAGGATGCCGTCGCCCTACCCAAGGCAAAGGTGCAACCCATGACCGTCGATCGTCCAACGCCGATCAATTCGGTTGTCGCGGCGCGGTCGGGCCTGCTACAAAGGCTACCAACGGAGGATTACTACCATGGCCTACACCCCCAACCCGTCACGCTACGACGCCCTCACCTTCAACCGTTGCGGTCGCAGCGGGCTCAAGCTGCCGGCAATCTCGCTCGGCCTCTGGCACAACTTCGGCGGCGTGGATGCGCTTGAAAACCAGCGCGCCATGTTGCGCAAAGCCTTCGACCTGGGCATCACGCATTTCGATCTTGCCAACAACTACGGCCCGCCGCCCGGTTCGGCCGAAGAGAACTTCGGCCGCGTGTTGAAGACGGATTTCACGGACCTACGCGACGAGTTGGTCGTCTCGACCAAGGCCGGCTATCGCATGTGGCCCGGGCCGTACGGCGAATGGGGCTCGCGCAAGTACGTGATCGCCAGCCTCGACCAGAGCCTGAAACGCATGGGCCTCGAATACGTCGACATCTTCTACTCCCACCGGCCCGACCCCGAGACGCCGCTCGAAGAAACCATGGCCGCACTCGCCCAGGCCGTCCGCCAGGGCAAGGCGCTCTATGCCGGCGTTTCATCCTACAACCCGGAACAGACGCGCACGGCCTCGCGCCTGCTCAAGGAAGCGGGGACCCCGTGTCTGATCCACCAACCCAGCTACTCAATGTTCAACCGCTGGGTTGAAGGCGGGCTTCTGAACGTGCTCGGCGACGAGGGCATCGGCTGTATCGCGTTCTGCCCGCTCGCCCAGGGAATGCTAACCGGCCGTTACCTGGAGGGCATCCCGGCCGATTCGCGTGCTGCCAAGCCGCACGGGTTCCTCAAGCGAGACGCCATCACCCCTCAGCGGCTTGACCAGATCCGGGCTCTGAACGGACTGGCCCAGGCCCGCGGACAGTCGCTCGCCCAGATGGCCCTCACGTGGGTCCTGCGCGACGCTCGCGTGACCTCGGCACTCATCGGCGCCAGCCGCGTGGCGCAAATCGAAGAGAACGTCAAGGCGCTCGCCGCCCCGAAGCTGGACGCCGTCGAATTGGCGCGCATCGAAGCGATCCTGAACCAGAAGTAGGCGAACCATGAGCACAACGTCCCACCCCTGGAAACAGCACCTTCTCCACCAGGCCGACGCGTTGGACAAACTACGCGGCACGAAACGATGGACGGAACCAACGGCAATCAAGCTCGAAGAGTCAATCGTGCTCGGGTTCTACGCCATTCGGCGCTTGATCGGCAGCTTCCTGCTGTCCGAGGCTGCCGTGCATCGGCCGGTCACCTTGACCGCCTTTCCCGCGCGCCGGCCGGCCGGCACCGTCAGGCTGGGGGACGAGGATCTGAAGCAACTCTACGATCTGGCCACCGGCCGCACAACCGCGCATGACCTCTCGTTCCTGTGCCACCAGGTGCTGCACAATTGCGCGCTGGCCCCGCAGTTCAGCCCGGACCATGTGTTGACAGGCATCCTGGTGACCTCGGACCATCAGCGCAAGGTTGCCCTCTATGGGATCTCGCTCGACGCCCTGGTCGCGCTCTTCCGCGGCATCGGCGAGGGCTGAGGGAGTCACGAGTTCCCTTATCAGGTTAATCCTGATGCCAAAGTCAGGTGTTGACCGGATTGAAGATTCCCGGCGTGATGGCATTCTATAGGGATGCTATTTGAAGGTCGCCGGGCATGAACTTCACCTATACCGTCGTTCCCGCTGAAGCCAGCGTGCGCGTGGTCGGGTGCGGCAACCTGACCGTGGCCGCCTGTGAGAACCTAATCCATCGACTGGCCGCGGACCCGGCGTATCGCCCGCATTACGCGATCCTTATTGATGCGCGCGATGCGACCTATGAGCCCTTGCGACCGGCCGATTTCATGGAAGTTGCGGGTAGTTTGGCTGCCCAAAGGGCTGCCTTTACCGGCCCGATCGCCGTGCTGGCGCGAGGCGCCCTGCTGCTTGCCGCCGAAACACTCGCCACACTCGCCCGGTTGCAGGGTCGAATCAAAATGCGCGTGTTCGTCGACTCCGCCGCCGCAGAGTCCTTTTGCGACGCGGAGTCCCCGCTGGACGCTCCTGAGCAGGTGACGCTGTTGCGCGCGCCAGTGGCCTAACGGCTGTTTCGCCTTGCGGCGTCAACGGCCTTGACTCCCTTCCTGACCTTGCTACAGTCGCGGCATTGTCTGTTCCTAACATCCGAATGCAACAGGAGGGCACCATGAAGATGAAGCGGTATCTGGCATTGGCGGCGGCACTGGTGGTAACGATCGGCGCGGCGACAGCAATCGCCGAGGACGCGAAGGGCAACCTGCGGTACTCGATCACGGTCAGCAAGTTCGAGAATAAAGCCGGTTGGAGCGGCCAGTGGGACCTGGGCGATGCCTTCGGCACCATCATGACCGACGCGCTGAACGCCACGGGCAAGTTCATTGTGCTGGGCGAGAAGGATATGCGGGGCGAGGCCATGGCCGAACAGGACCTGGTCGACTCGGGCCGTATGGCCGGTGGGAATAAGGCTCCCAAAAAAGGCAACATGACGCCCGCCCAGTTGCTTGTGAAGGGCGACATCACGCACGTCCAGGAATCCACCGCAGGCGGCGAAGGCGGCGTGAACTTCAAGGGCATCAGCCTGGGTGGAAACAAGGACACGGCCGAGATCAACGCCACATTCTACATCGTTGACTCCCGCACCGGTCAGGTGAAGGCGTCCACCAAAGTGGTTGGCAAAGCCGGCCGCAAGGGTTTGAAAGTCGGGTACTTCGGCGACAAACTGGGCGGTCTGACCGGCGACATGGGCGGGTTCAAGAAGGACAACGTGGGCAAGGCCACCGAGGATGCCATCGCCCAGGGCGTCGACTTCATCACCAAGCAACTCGAGAAGATCCCGTGGGAGGGCTCGGTCGCCTCGGTCAAGGAAACCAAGGTGATCATCAACCGCGGCACCCGCGAGGGCGTCAGCGAAGGCCAAGTCTTCGCGGTGGGCAAGGTCGACGAAACCGTTGACAACGACACGGGCGAAGTGCTCGACCGCTCGGTCACCAAGGTCGCCACGCTCAAGGCAACGACCGTGAAAGAGAAGATCTCGCTCTGCGATGTGACCGACGGCGATATCAAGAAGGTCGAAAAGGGCATGACCGTGACGCCTCCGGAGAAGTAATGATGAATCGCACTTGGATGTTTCTCCTAGTCAGCGCGGTGCTCGGCGTCGTGACCTCCTATGGCGCCGACGCACCCCGCCTCAAGATCGCGGTGATTCCCAAAGGAACGACGCACGTGTTCTGGAAGTCGGTCGAAGCCGGCGCCCAGGCCGCGGCGAAGGAACTGGGGGTCGACATCGTCTGGAAAGGCCCGCTCAAGGAAAACGATCGCGCCCAACAGATTGCGATCGTCGAGCAATTCGCGACCGAGGGAATATCCGGAATCGTGCTGGCCCCGCTCGATGACACGGCACTGAAGCGGCCGGTGGCCATGGCGATGGAGAAAAAGATCCCCGTGGTCATCTTCGACTCCGCGCTCAAGGGCGAACCGGGCAAGGACTACATCAGCTTCGTCGCCACCAACAACCGCAAGGGCGGCAACATGGGCGGCACAAAGCTGGGCGAGTTGCTCGGGGGCAAGGGTAAGGTGGCCCTGCTCCGTTACCAGGTGGGCTCAGCCAGCACGGACGAGCGCGAAGCCGGCTTCACGGAGGCCGTCGCGAAGCAACCGGATCTGCATATCATCGTCGACAATCGCTATGCCGGCGCCACGGCCGGCGAGGCCAAGACGGCGGCGATGAACATGATCGACAAGCTGAAGGAAGCCGACGGCGTGTTCAGCCCGAATGAATCGTCAACCTTTGGCATGTTGCTGGCCTTGCGCCAGAACAACCTGGCCGGCAAGATCAAGTTTGTCGGGTTCGACACCTCCCCCATCCTGCTCGACGCGCTCCGCAAGGGCGAAATCAATGCCCTCGTGGCCCAGGATCCGCAGAAGATGGGTTACCTCGGCGTAAAGGCCGTGGTGGATCAGCTTAGGGGCCAGAAGGTCGAACCCGTAATCGACACCGGGGTGGCACTCGTCACGCCGCAAAACATCGACACGCCGGATATCAAAAAGATCCTGCAACTGCCCTGAACCCGCAGTCATCAGCCCCGCCCCGCCTTCGGATGCATGGCATCCGCAAGGCCTTCGGCGCCACGCAGGCCTTGGCTGGCGTTGACCTGCGCGTTGAGGCGGGACAAATCCTGGCGCTCGTAGGTGAGAACGGCGCCGGTAAGAGCACACTCATGAAGGTGCTCTCCGGCGCCCACCTCCCCGATGCCGGCGGGATGGAGCTGGACGGCGTCCCGTACCGGCCGCGAACACCGAATGAGGCCCGGCAGGCCGGCGTAGCCATGATCTACCAGGAGTTGGCGCTGGCTCCGCACCTGTCGGTTGCCGAGAACATCCTGCTCGGCATGGAGCCCGTCCGCTACGGCTTCACCCGCCGTTCCGCGATGCGCCAGAAAGCCGTTGAGGCGCTCCGCCAACTGGGCCGGGCCGACCTCGCCCCCGACACCCTCGTTGAGTCGCTCCCGATCGCCGATCGGCAGTTGGTGGAGATCGCCCGCGCGGTGGCGGTGGGTTGCCGGTTGCTTGTGCTCGACGAGCCCACCAGCAGCCTGACCCACGACGACATCCGTCACCTGTTCGCCCTGGTCCGCAGACTGAAGGAACAAGGTCACGCCATCGTCTACATCTCCCACTTCCTGGAAGAGGTCAAAGCCATTAGTGACCGCTTCACCGTCCTGCGCGACGGACAGAGCGTTGGCGAGGGCGAAACCCCGTTCACGCCCACCTCGCGCCTGATCGAACTCATGGTGGGCCGGGAAGTGAAGGATCTCTACCCGCGCTCGCCGCGCGTGCCGGGCGATGTGGTGCTGGAGGTGACGGAACTGGCCGGCCAGGGCAAGCCGGTCAGGGCTTCGCTCGCCTTGCGCAAGGGCGAAGTGCTGGGGCTTGCCGGACTGGTGGGCGCCGGCCGCACCGAACTCCTGCGCGCCGTGTTCGGACTGGCCGCCGTCCGCCGCGGCACGGTGCGCGTGGGCGCCCATGTGGGCGCCGCATCGCCGGCCCGCCGTTGGGCCCAGGGCGTCGGCATGGTGAGCGAAGACCGCAAGACGGAAGGCCTGGCGTTGACCCTTTCGGTGACTGACAACACCACGCTTTCACGCCTGCAAGGGCTGGGACCGCTCGGGCTGGTGCTGCCGGGCCGACAGGCCGAAGCCACACGCCGCTGGATCGACGCCTTGCAGATCAAGTGCCGCGACCCGCACCAACCCGTCGGAGACCTGTCGGGTGGCAATCAGCAGAAGGTGGCGGTCGGCCGCCTGCTCCATCATGACGTCGACGTCCTGCTGCTCGACGAGCCGACGCGCGGCATCGACGTGGGCTCCAAAGCGCAGATCTACCGCGTCATCGACGACCTGGCCGCGCGCGGCAAGGCGATCCTGATGGTGAGCAGCTACCTGCCCGAACTGCTAGGCGTCTGCGACCGCGTGGCCGTCATGTGCCGCGGCGAACTGCAACCCGCCCGGCCGGTTGGCGACCTCGACGAACACCGCATTATGGCCGAAGCCACAGGAGCGGCATGAACGCTTGGATCAAGAAACTCGGGCCGCTGATCGGCCTCGTCTTTGTGTTCGCTCTCTTTGCGGTGCTGCGCCCGCAGAAGTTCCCGACCATGGACAACCTGGAAATCATGCTCCTGCAGACGGCCGTGGTGGGCACGGCCGCCCTGGGCATGACCATGATCATCATCAGCGGCGGTATAGACCTGTCCGTGGGCTCGCAAGTGGCCCTGTGCACGGTCACGCTCTCCCTCCTGCTAAACGCCGGGTGGACGCCGCTGGCGGCTGCGCTAGGGGCCGTGGCGATCGGCGCCGGGTGCGGCGCGCTGATCGGCACGCTCATCACGCGCCTGCGCCTGTCGCCGTTCATCGTTACGCTCGGCATGTGGGGCGCGTTGCGCGGGGCGGCCAAGGGACTGGCGAACGAGACCATGGTCGTCACGCCGCCGACGTGGCTGAACAAACTGCTCAATGCCGTCTCGGCGGAACACAAATGGATGCTCGTGCCCCCCGGGGTCTGGATGACGGTAGTGCTCGCGCTGGTGGTGGCCGTGCTCCTGCGCTACACGCGCCAGGGCCGGCACATCTTTGCCATCGGCTCCAACGAACAGACGGCCCGGCTTTGCGGGGTGTCCGTGGAACGGACCAAGCTGACCGTCTACATGCTGGCGTCCTGTTTCGCCGCGCTGGCCGGCGTGTTGCAATACTCGTATCTGACCGTGGGCGATCCGACCACGGCCAATGGCATGGAACTGGACGTCATTGCCGCGGTTGTCATCGGCGGCGGCAGCTTGGCGGGCGGCCAGGGCTCGGTGCTCGGCAGCCTGATCGGGGCGCTCATCATGACGGCGGTCGCCAACGGCTGCACGAAGATGGACCTACCCAACTGGGTCCAGGAGATCGTGACCGGCTTGATTATTATTGCCGCGGTTGCGCTTGACCGCCTGCGGCAGAAGAAGGAGTAGAATGAACCCCTCTCGCAAGAATTGGCGGCGGTGGATTCGAGGAATCGCGGAGCTGGCTGTCGCGGCCGGTGTCCTTCTGTCCGGCGGATGCGACTCGTCCGATTCCGGATCGAAAGGGAGCGAGACGGCTTCAGGCGCCTACTTGATCACCGTGTACTATACGGCGGTGGAATCTTTCCACGGTGGCAGTCCGGAGACCGTCAAGGGGCGGTTGTCGCCGGAGAGCACATCGAGTTTGGATGTCCTTGGGGACTACCCGTCGGACTTCGTGGCCGCCGTGAAGTCGGAGGGCACGGGCCGGATCACCTCCGGCGGGCACGCGGGACATTACCTGAACTGGTCCTATGACATCGGCTTCTGGCTGGATCAGGTTCCGGCTAACGCCTATGGCGGGGCATTGCAATCGTTTCGCACGGCCGCTGCGGATCCCGCGGTCCTGCCGCGCGGCACCCGCTTCAAGCTGGCCGCCCCGCTGATTCAGGATAACGGCGCGCCGCTTGACGACAGCATTGCGGCGCGATTCTTATCCGCCGAGTGGGATGTGGATGACCAGTTCACCCCAGGATATGGCGGGGACAACCACCTTGACCTCTACATTGGCGAAGAAAATCAGCCGGACTTCACCGAGACCAGCCCTCTTTACATCACCCTCAAGAACGTCGCCATCCAACGCCGGTAGAGAGCACGCCCGCCGAAAGTGCGAACACGTGAGGCAGGGAGGTCAGCCCATCTTTCGGGTACCCACACCCTTGCCACCGATCGTTCATGACAAGTTGACAAGAACGGCGCGGGCGGGCTATTCTAAGACTAGAACGTGAGCGGGAGGTCGAGATGAAGACATTGGCGGTGGGAGAGTTGAAGTCGCAGTTCTCCGCGGTATTGACCGAAATGCAAGAGGGACATGCCGTTGCCGTCGGATTCGGTAAGTCGAAGCGGAGGGTCGCCGTGCTGATCCCTTATAGGCAGTACCGGAAGACGGCCGGGCGACGCTTGGGTCTGCTGGAGGGGCGGGCAAATTTCCGGATACCTGGGGACTTCTCCTTATCAGACGAGGACATGCTGCTGTCATGAACCTTCTTCTGGATACGCACGCCTTTCTCTGGGCCGCCTTTACACCGCGAAGATTGAGCCGTAAAGCGCGCGAGGCGATCATGGATCCGGACAACGAGGTACTCGTCAGTGTGGTGTCGTTCTGGGAAATATCGCTGAAGTTCGGCTTGGGGAAGATCGAACTAGAAGGAACCGCCCCGGAGGACCTACCTGATGTGGCCCGGCGCATGGGGTGCGACGTGCTCGCGCTCGATGCCGAGGACGCAGCCTCGTTTCACAAACTCCCACGCACCGCGCACCGAGACCCCTTCGACCGCATGCTCGTCTATCAGGCTATCCGGCGCCACAAACGACTGATCTCCCACGATGCAGCCCTCGGCATCTACGCACCGCAGGGGCTGGAACTGCTTTGGTAGACGTCTATCGGGTCTCGGGTTGTATTGTATGCTCACACCATCGTCACGGTCCTCGGACGGTGGGCATGCCGCCGTGTGGGCCCGATGATTTGGGAACTTCCACCCGTTTACTCAGGCGTGCCGACCCTCGCTGGAGGCCAGCAGATCTTCATGACACGACCAACGATATTCTTCCGTGGCACTGCGCCCCAGTAGCGACTGTCGAGACTATTGGCCGCGTTGTCTCCGAGTACGAAATACTCATCAGGTCCAAGCCTGATCGTGTTCGCGGAGTTGGTCAGGATTCCTGGCGGCCCGCCCACGAGCCGGAATCCCGAATATCCCGCTTCGCCCTCGGCGATCTTCCTAAGGATCGCGGGTTCCGTGACGTCCTTGCCGTCAATGAGAACATATGGAGGGGCGATGGCGACGGTCTCACCCGGCAGGCCGATGACCCGTTTGATGAAATATGTCTTGGGTGGACAGAGAGGAAGAGCGTCCGTCCCGAAAACGATGAGATCGCCTCGAAGCGGCGAATGCGCCCGCTCGGACACCCTCTCCACAATCACCCGATCGCAGGGGGTGACGTTTCCGTCACGATCCGTCATCTTGCCCATGAGCGTAGGCTGCATGGCGCCACTCGACACCTTAAAGCACCGAACCATTGAACGTTGCAGGGCAACAGCAACGCCATCCATCACCGCCATGCCAAGCACGGCCAGTACGATTATCGCCGGCAAACCCAGGCGTTTCCGTTGCGTTCTGCCGGCCGACGGCAACGGTGGCGGGGTGTCTTTGTTCACTTGCGTGACCTCGTGTTTACAGTTCGATCAGCGTGATTTCGGGCCGGCAGAAGAAACGAACGGGCAAGAGGAACGTTCCCAATCCCGCACTAACATGGAGTCGTCCCGCTGCGGTCACGTACGTGCCCACCTGGTATCCATTCACGCCGAAAGGAACGACCAAGGCACCCAGCAAAGGCAGCCGCACCTGCCCACCGTGCGCGTGCCCCGCCAAAACCAGATCGTACGTCTCGCCCTTGATGCTGTCGACCGCGGCGGGGTAGTGCGTCAACAATATCCGCTTGGCACCGGGCTCAGCCGCTGGCTGGTTCTCCTGCACGGGAATCGCAGTTCCCGGCGTCTGTGAATGCACCGCAAATATTGCCCCCGTGCAGGGCGCCGCACTCCAATCCATCGTCCGCCCCGGCATGGCAAAGTCGGCGGCTGCCCAACGGTAGGTCATCTCGTATCCAGACATTCCGACAATCACCAACTTGCCCGCGCAAGCCGCAACCGTTCGGTCCACGAGCCATTGCCCACCCGTCATACGGAAGCACGCTCCGATTTGAGCGAAGGAAGCACCGCACCAGTACTCATGGTTTCCGGGCACCCCATAGAGTGGCGCTTTGATTCGGCTGAGAGCATCAAGCGCGGCCTTGAGGTAGCGGGTATCCTCCACAATGTCACCCGTAAAGCAGACAATGTCGGGAGACAAGGCGTTGACGCCCGCCACGATGCGCGCCAGATAAGACGGATCGCCCTTGTAGTGGATATCGCTGATATGGACGATCCGCACGGTGGGGTGATCGCTCAAGGACAGCCGGTTGACCTTGATCCAGTGGGGCTCGATCAGGAATGCGTCTACGGCGCAGCAAAGCAGTCCACCGCACACCAAGATGCGAACCCATCGCCTGCTGATTATTGCCTTCATTGCCTCCCGTGGGGTGCAGCGTCTCTCCGCCTGTTACGCGGCTCGAAGATAGAGCCTGCTTGTCACCCTGGCAAGGGCGCAGACGGCGTACCTGTGGCCTGTTTGGCTGTTTTGAGTTGATGCCTCGCCGGCACCGGCCCATAATCCGCTGCCATGAAGATCACCGATGACTACGGCGCGAAATTCGAGCTTTGGGCAAAAGCCGGCAAGGTGTATCGCCTTCCACGCATCATAAATCTGCCTGCGTTCGGACACCGCCGCTTCAATTCGTACGAGGAATTGAACACCTGGAAGCAGTCGCTCCGGGAGGAACTTGCCAGGAAGGGCGGCGCCCAATGGACGAAGTGATCCGACGGTTCAATGCGAATGCCATCCGCTATCTGGTAATTGGCGGGCAAGCCGTGCGACTGGAAGGGTGCCCCCGCTTCTCGATGGACTGGGACGTCTATGTGCCCGCCGCCGACTCCGCCAACATCGATGCCATCAACCGCGTTCTAGGTCATGAACTGGATGTACCGCTGGTAGGACTGGGACCTCGCGGGGAGAATTTCATCCAGACCTACCAGACATCGTGGGGAATCCTCCAGTTTCATCTCGCGGGGCCAGGACTCCCACCCTTCGACGAAGCCGAACGTCGCGCCGTCACCCACAAAACCGAGGATGAAGTTCCCGTGAAATGCCTTGGCGGAAACGATCTTCTGGAGAGCAAAAGACGAGCGAACCGTCCCTGCGACGCCGCGGACATCGAGTTTTTGGAGGCTAAGAAAAGGCTCGGACGCTTGAAGTAGCGGGCGCCTCGTCTCAGGGACTCGCGGTGCCTGCCCCGGCATCCTTGACGAGAACCTTGCCGCCCTCCCTGACGAGCAGCCACGTACGCCCGCCAGGAGGGGCCTTTAGACTCGTAGCGGGGGCGTCGTCCCAAGGCTTAACGGTGAACGGCGCCGCGGACGCCGCCTGGGTGAAGGCGCGGATCACAGCCTGCTCACCGAGCCTCAGCCCGGACCAGATCGCTCCCTCGTCCTGCGCCTTGGGCGCTTCGGTGTTGAGAATCCAGCCCTTTTCCAGGAACTCCCGGTACTCCAGCACTTCATCATAGACGGCGACGGCGTCCTCGATTTCTTCGGTAGCGATGACCGGGTGTTCGGGCCGCAGAGCATTGAAGACCTGCATCGAGTCGGTGCCGCGCAGCCAGCAGTGCCGGAGAATCTCACGGTAGCGCTCGCGCGACAGGATCGGGATGCTCGCATCCTCCACATCCGGGCAGTAACGATCCACCCACGGAATGCTCTGCGTCCAGGGCGCCAAGCGCTGCGCATTGGCGGCGTGGTCCGAAATATTCGCGAGCATGATCTCGGTGTAGAGCCGGTCCATGTGAGCCACGTCCAGGGGCCAGCCCCACTCCTTCTTCCAATGGTAGTCCCGGTAGATCGTGTTGCCGTAGACGACCGGGTTGGCGGCGTTGAAGAAGCCCAAGTCGGCGGGCGGCGACTGGCGGTTGCCCCAGACCGAGCGCGTCGGCCGCTCCGAAGAGGAGAGCACCAGCGCCCAGTTGCACACCGAACACTCGGGGTACACCTCGCGTACCGGCGCCGCGAGGTAAGCCGAGAGTATATCGCGCTTGAGTCGGACGATAAACCGGTCATAGTCCTCCTGGCTGTCGAGTACGCCCGGCGGGAATTGCGCCCGACACCGGGAGCAGGCGGCCGCCTGTCGGCGGCGGTCGGGCAGCGCCCACGGTTCGTCTTCCCAGTCCAGCCAGGCGGCCGTTACGCGGACCCCGGCATCCTTGAACTTGCGCAACGTTGCGCGCAAGCGGTCGGCGCGGGCCTGCCAGCCCTCCAGCAACAGGGGGCAGTTATAGGCCCCCTCGTCCTTGCCGAGCGCGTAGTTCGTGGGCAGTTGGTGCTGGTAGTTCGTTCCCGGCGTTACGGGTCCGGGGCCGCCCGAGCCCTCCATAAACACCACGGGCAACCCGGCCGCCTGGATCGCCACGGCCATGGGGACATACTTGTCGTTCGGCGGAATCCGCTGCGTGAAACCACGTTTGCCGATCTCACGATACATATCCGCCGGCAAAGGCGTCCCTTCGTTAAACGACTTGTCGTTTGTCGACAGCAGGAACGGCTCCCACGTGATCAAAGGCAGACGGCCCGCCGCGCTATGCTTCAGGGGCGGCACGCGCTGGAGGAAGGTCGGCAGGCACCAGGGGACATTCTCCTCCGGTTTGACCTTCGGGGTGTCAGCCGCCCCGGCGTTCAAGCCCACGATCGCGCCCAGCATCGACTGCATCGCCCACCGCAGCGCCCGCCGTCGCCACCCCGTCAAGCACCCCATTCCCATCGTCTTCATCGTCTAGCCTCCTTCCATGATATGAGTCGGCCGGCTATTTCCTCGGGAAGTACTTGACGCCGGCGATGTCTTTGAAATGGACGTCCTGGGTCCACAGTGTCGCCCCCTGTGCCCGGGCGGTGGCCAGAATGATGGCATCGGCCATGGGCAGCGCATGCTGCAGACTCAGTTTGCCGGCCGAGATCGCCAGCGTCGGGGTGAGATCGACGACCGTTCCCTTCTGCAGAGCCGCAACGGCCTGCAGAGCGGCGTTCTCGTCGGCTTCTCTCAAGACGACCTTGAAGACTTCATAGAGTGCGATCGCGGGAACGACCAATTCGCCCGGCACTTTGACAGCCGAGGCAAAGTGCTTGGCATTGGGTCCCTCGGCGAAGTACTCGAGCCAACCGGAAGAGTCTACCACATTCACACTCGATCCTCCTCGCGCTCGAACTTCGTATCGATCCCCTTCAGGAACCCTCGCAACTCGGCGATGTCGCGATCCGGGATAAGTTCAATCCGACCTTCGTATTCGATCACCTGCATCTTTTGCCCGGCTCGAAGCCCCATGGTCCGTCGAACCAGCAGCGGTATAACAACCTGAAATTTGGGTGACAACGTGACAGCATGCATAACGACACCTCCATCGATCATCTATAGTATTACGATATGATGATCGATTCCCATCCGTCAACTATCTTTCGGTAGGCCACAATCATCGCCGTGCATCACGCATCACGCGATTTGACATCTGGTGCGCAATCTAGGTACCCTGTTCATCGATGAGAACAACACTGGACATTGATGCCCCCATTCTGGCGGATCTCAAACGACTCGGGCAAGCCCAGCACATACCGATGGGCCGACTCGTCTCGGAGCTGCTCGGGAAGGCGCTACGGGAAGCGACGCCGCGGCACACGGCCGGCGTCAAGTTCTCCTGGATTGAGAAACCCATGAACGCCAAGGTGGATCTCGCGGATCGCGAAGCCTTGTATGAGGCCATGGACAGGACGGACAAGCGATGAGTTGCGCCTTGGACGTAAACATCCTGCTGTACGCCTCGGATGCAACCAACCCCTGTCACGCCGCCGCCAAGGCGTTTCTCGGGGCCTGCGCGCGCGGACCCGATCTCGTCTATCTCGGCTGGCCCACGATCATGGGGTACCTGCGCATGGCGACCCATCCCTCCATCTTCCGGCATCCGCTCAGCCACCGCGAAGCCATGGCCAATATCGAGGCACTCATGCGCCTGCCACACGTCCGCGCCTTGAGCGAAGGTGAGGGGTTCTGGGACGTCTATCGAACGATCACGGACAAGACGCCAACCCGCGGCAACTTGGTCCCGGATGCGCATCTGGCCGCCCTGCTCCGCCAGCACGGCATTCGGCGACTGGCCACACATGACCGTGATTTCCTCAAGTTCGCCGGCCTGGACGCGTTTGACCCGCTGGAGACAACGTAGAGCGACCGCCACCTTTCCGCGCGAACCCCTTGGGCTTGACAGGCTCCCCATCGGTCTGCGACAAGACGCCGCCACGCATGAAAGCCAAACCCGACTGCATCCCCTGCCTGTTCCGGCAGGCCCTGAACACGGTGCGCACGGTCACGGACGTTCCCGCGGTGCAGGTGCGCGTTCTGAAGAATCTGAGCCGGCGCCTGGGCCGCCTGTCGATGAACCGGACGCCCGCCGCCCTCTCGCAACCGGTCTATGAGATCGTTTCGCGCGTCACCGGCGTCAAGGACCCCTACGCGCGCCAGAAACGCGAGAACAATGCCGCCGCCCTCGCGATGTTGCCGCGGCTGGAACGGCTCGTGAGACGGTCGCCGGACCCGCTCAAGGCCGCTATTCATCTCGCCGCCGCCGGCAACATCATCGATCTCGGCATCGGCCACGACTTTGACCTCAAACGCGACGTGGCTCGCCTCATGAAGCAACCGTTTGCCCGCGACGATTACCGGGCCTTCCTCCGCGACCTGAAGCCCGGGCGCCGCCTGCTTTACCTGGGCGACAACTGCGGCGAAATCGTCTTCGACCGCATACTCGTGGAGCACCTGGTGGCCCGGGGGCTGGTCGTGACGTTTGTTGTGAAGTCCGGCCCGGTGATCAACGATGCCACCATGCGCGATGCCCGCGACACGGGCATGACGCGCATCTGCCCGGTGATCGCGACGGGCTCGAACGACATCGGCGTGCATTGGGCGCGCGTCTCGCCCGAATTCCGCCGCCAAGCCTACGCGGCCGACCTGATCCTGGCCAAAGGCCATGGCAATTTCGAAACCTGCGTCGGCCGGCCGGGCAACTACTACTTCCTGCTCAAGGCCAAATGCGATATGGTCGCGCAGGAGTTAGGCGTCAAGTTGGGAGAAACGGTGTTCAAACACGCGCGGAACTAAACGGCCGAAAGCCTGTTGCAACCCACCATCAACCATCCACCCTCAACCCTAAAACCGTGGACCGCCTGCACTACTTCATCCGGCGCCTGCTGCTGGTCATTCCCACCTTCATCGGCATCACGCTGGTCTGTTTCGCGCTGATCCAGGTCGTGCCGGGCGGCCCAGTGGAACAGGCCATTATGCGCATGAAGGGCCTCGGCGGCGGCGAGGCGAAGTTGACCGCCGGTGCCGTGGCGTCGATCTCGACCGAACAACGCAAGGCGCTCGAAAAGCATTTCGGCTTTGATCAACCCTTCTTCAAGCGGTACTGGGGGTGGCTCGTGCGCGATCGGCTCGGGCTACGCGTCGAGTCCTATCGCTACCCGAACAAAACGGCCTGGCAGGTCATCCGCGAACGTTTCCCCGTCTCCCTCATCTTCGGCCTCACCGGCCTGGTCCTGAGTTATGGAATCTGCATTCCGCTGGGGATCGCCAAGGCCTTGCGGAACGGCAGCGCGTTCGATCTCGCGTCAAGCGTGGTCGTCTTCACGGGCTATGCCGTCCCTGCGTTCGCGTTCGGCATGGTTCTCAAGATGCTGTTCTGCGGCACGGTCGACGGGCTCTGGGACTGGTTCCCGCTCTCCGGCTTCCACTCGGACAAATACGACGCGCTGCCGTGGCTGGGTCGCGCCGCGGACACGGCGCGCCACATGGTCCTGCCAGTGCTGTGCTACGTGATCGGCGACTTTGCGGTGCTGACGCTGCTCATGAAGAACTCATTGTTGGAGCAAATCGGGCGCGACTACGTGCGCACCGTGTTGGCCAAGGGCGGCTCGGTCCGCCGGGCCGTCTGGGGGCACGCCCTGCGCAACGCCTTGATCCCGATCGCGACCGGAATCGGCGGCATTCTGGCGGTCATGTTCGTGGGGTCCGTGCTGATCGAGCAAGTGTTCGAATTGCCGGGCATGGGTCTGCTCAGCATCGAGGCCATCGTGGGCCGCGATTACCCCGTCTTCATGGGCATCCTGTCGCTGACCTCCGTGCTCGGCTTGCTTGGCAACCTGCTCTCCGACTTCAGCTACGTCCTGATCGACCCGCGTATCACGTTCCAGCGCTAGGACGTGCGGGGCCGGACGGCGGATGGCTACGATGACGGGGCTCTCGGACCCCTGATTCGGAACGCCAGGAGCACTATCACCGTCACCACCGCGTCCGTGGCCAGAAACCCGATCAAGTCGCGCGGCAGGTCGGTCCATTCCTCCACCTGTAAAGGCAGAAGGCGGCACAACCAGGGATAGGCCAGCACGAACGCTACGGGCGCCCCGAGGGCCGACCCGAGCACGATCCGAGTTCTACGTTGCAGCGGCATCCCGGGTCTTATATCGTGCGAACGGGCTTTTTTCAACCTGTTAGGACGCGCGAACGGACCCTTCATGAACGAAACACGGCGGCGGCGGTGGGTCGTGGCGGCATTAACGGCCGCCGTCCTGCTCGGGGTGGCCTTGCGGCTCGCGGTGTTCGTCACCAGCGTCAGGCATATCCCCGCCTTCGACGACGAGTGCAAAATCGCACTGCAGGCCAAGCAGATCGCCCGCGGCGATTGCTCGCTCCTGATCCTCGCCTCTCCCTACATCTTCCCGCTGGACGCCTACCTGATGGCGCCGCTGATCCACGTGTTGCCGCGGAACGCCTTCGGCGTCCGCGTCCTCGCGTTCGGGGCAGGACTGCTGTCCCTGGCGTTCTCGCTCCTGATCCTGCGGCGCTGGGGCCGCTGGCGCGACACCTGGCCGGGCATGGCCCTTGTGCTCTTCGGGTCCACCTACCTCCTCTCCCTGCAATACGGCTGCGCCATGCCGGGCTACTACACGCTCTTGCTCCTCGCGAGCGTGACGGTGTGGCTCGCCGAACGGCAGGCAGATGACACCCAGTGCCCGTGGGTGTCCGCCCTTGTGGCCGGAGCCGCCGGCGGCCTGGCCTGCAGCGAAACCATGCTGTCCCTGCCCGTTCTGGCAGCCACCGGCGCCATGCTGGGTCTGCACCGGGGCTGGCGCACCGCGCGTATCGCCCTGCCGGCCCTCGTGCTGGGCGCACTACTGGGCCTGCTGCCTCACCTCGTAGCCACATGCTTGCACCCCGACGCCTTCGGCGCTGTCGAGCGCTCTGTCTCGTGGAAGCATGCGTGGAATAAGCTCTACTCGCCCTCCTTGGACCACACCCTGCCTGCCGCCCTCGGCCTGGCGCCACCGGTCTTTCCCGATACCGAGGCGCGCGTGGGCCGGTTCGGGGCCCAGGGCCTGTGGTTCAGCCTGGCTTGGTCGGTCGTGCTGCTAGGATCCACGGCCCTGGCACTCAGCCGCGGTGTCCGGCGCTGGCGGCAGGACCGTTGGCCCTCGCTCGACGTCGGCCTGGTATTCGTCGGCATCTCCTGGATGTGCCTGCTGCTATTCCTCTTCAGCGGCCGCTCCCACCTCCACACCTATCGTTACTTCGCACCCCTGGTCTGGAGTTTCCCGTTCCTCGTCGGCTACCTGTACCGTGACGCCAACCGGCCGGTCCGATGGGCGCTTGGCGGACTGACCGCGGCATTCCTCGCGGCCAATGCCGTCAACGATGTCGCGCTTCTCAGCCGCTGGTCGGCTCCGGGCTTCGCCGACGATCTGAAGTCATACGACCTGCAGCCGGCCCTGCGCTACCTCGACGAGCGCGGCATCAACCGCGGCTACGCGACCTACGTGGATGCCTATCGGTTCACCTTCGAAACGGACGAGCGAATCATCGTCTGCCAGCCTTTCAACGAGCGCTTCCCGGGTTGGCTCGTGCCGTTCCGGCAACAGGTCGACCCGGTCACCAACGCCGCCTATATCCTGTCCGACACGTACAAGTTTACGCCGGAGCTTCTGGCCGCGGACCTGCACCGGATGAACATCGGCTGCCACTCGCAAACCTGCGGGCACTATACGGTCTTCACCGACTTCACCGGGCCGCAGTGGACGGTGGGAAAGCTCGTCCCGCGCTCGGAGCTGACGGCCCGGGCCAGCCACAACCCGACGCAGGCGGGCGCCATGCTGGACGGCGACCTGACGAGCTTCTGGCGATGCAACGGTTCTCTCCAACTGAAAGGCATGTGGGTGACAGTCACGTGGGACAGCCCGCGCCGCGTGCAACGCCTGCGCCTGGACCACGGCAACATGGGCCGGGATCACGATCATGCGGAACAGGTCAACGTCTACGCCAAGGTCGATGGCGCCTGGGCGGCTGTGGCCAGGGGAGTTCCGGACGCCCCGGTTCCATTCGAGTTTCGCAATGGCCACCCGGTCTATGGCCGGGCCATCACGGATATCACGCTGCCCGAACCCGTGCAGGCCACGGGCCTCAAGGTGGAAATCGCCGAACCCCGCTCAAGCCGCGCCTGGACGATCTACGAGTTCGACGTGATCGAAGCGGACTGAGCGGACGGTCAAAAGACGTACGTGACGCCCAGCCCGTACGCGACGTAGCTCATGGTAAAGACGATGTCGTCCTCTTTGCTGCCATTCAGCGTGTAAACGCCGGTCACGTCGTTGACTTTCATGTAGCGAAGGTAGATATCGGCCGCCAGATTCTTGTAGATACGAATCCCGGTGCCGGCCCCGATTTCGACGCCCGTGGTATTGTCGAGGTTCATCACGTGCGTGCCGCCCTGCGACCAGCCCGGGTCCGCATCGAACTTCGACTGGTACCAGGCAAAACCCACTTCGGCATAGGGGGTGAAACGGGTCGAGTTGGCCCAGACTCCCTGCACATAGGGGATCACGCCGCGCAGGTCCACGTTGCCGTCCGTTGCGCCGTCCCACGTCATGGCCCGCACACGGTCATAACTGAGACCGGCCCAGACGGGCCAATCCATGATTCTCCCCTGGGCGAACACTTTGTCGGGGACATCGTCTTGCTTGTTCTTGAGCTCGGTGATGCTGCCCACGAACGAACCGACAAACCGTTTGCCCCGCGTTTTGTCCTGCAACGAATCGTTCAAGTAACGGGTGCCGACCTCCCACTGACCGCTCGAACCCAACTCCGCCGGCACGGGTACCGGGGCGCCGGCAATCGGAACGGATAACACGGAGGACGTGACCGGCGCGCCCTTGACAATGGGGGCGGTGTTGGTTTTAGAGGCGGCCGCATTGGTCGCGACGTCGGCAACTGCCGGTGTACTGGCGGGAACCGCAGGCGCCTGTGCCGCAGCGATTCCCGCGGCAAGCACGACTGCCAACGAACCGATAGTAAATCTGCCTTGAACGATCTTCATTGATAACCCCTCTTTAGGCCTGGCCCCCCGCCCACCACGGACGGAGTCAACCGAGTCCCGACACAGAAATGGAAGAATATCACGCCGGTCTGTGTCGAACAAGCGCCGACAACCTTCACCCGTCGCGCTCCGGCCGGGGGTCGCGGGTCAGCAGCGCCTCGACGGCGGCCTGAGGGTCCTTTCCCTCATTCAGAATCGCGTGCACTTCGTCCGTCACGGGCACCGGAACGCCAGTGGCCCGTGCCAGTTCGCGCACGGTCCCCGCGTTCGACACGCCCTCGGCCACCTGCTTCATGCTTCCCAGAATGTCGGCAACAGCTTCTCCTCGGCCGATCCGTTCGCCCACCGTGTAGTTGCGGCTCAGGCGGCTCGTGCACGTCAGGACCAGGTCGCCCATCCCGCTTAGACCGGCAAACGTGGCCGGATGCGCGCCCAATGCCACGCCCAGCCGCGTGATCTCGGCCAGGCCGCGCGTGATCAGGGCCGCCCGGGCGTTGTGCCCCAGGCCGAGACCATCGCTTACCCCGACGCCCACGGCCACGACGTTCTTGAGTGATCCGCCCAGTTCCACGCCCACCACGTCGTCCGAAGTGTAGGCACGAAATCGCCGCGTATTGAACACGGCCTGCAGCGACTGGGCGAGCTCGCGGTCGCGTGCCGCGATCGTCACTGCGGTTGGGGCCCCGGCCGCCACCTCGCTGGCGAAACTCGGACCCGACAACGCCGCCACGCAGGGGCGGCTCAACGCCGTCGCTGCCACCTCCGTCATGCGTTCGCGCGTGACCGGGTCCAGACCCTTGGCCACGCTGACCGCCTGGGCGTCCCGTGGGATGAAAGAGGCAAATGACTCCACCACGCCGCGAAAGTACCGCGTGGGCACGGCCAGGACCACAACCTCGGCCTCGGCCGCAGCCAACGCCCGGTCTCCGGTAAACTCCAGTTCCGCCGGCAGAGGGACTCCGGGCAGGAAGTCCACGTTCTCCCGCGCCGTTCGCAGCCGCTCCGCGTAGGCCGGGAATGGACTCCAGATCCGGACCCGATGCCCGGCGCGCAGGAGCGTCAGCCCCAGGGCCGTCCCCCATCCGCCGTCACCGATGATGGCAATGCGCTTCATAACTTCTTCCCGAACCTGTGTTCAGTCCCTGCCCGCAAACGCTGGATGTTGCCCCGATGCCGCCAAACGATGAGGGTGGCCAGCACCGTGAGGGCCACAGGCACGGTCAAACCTTGCCCGCGGTAGAACACCCATGCAGCGATGGGGACGGCCGCGGCCGCCCCGATCGAGGCGACCGACACGTAGCGGCTCACGGCCATCAGGACGATCCAGACCAGCAACCCCACCCCGACCGCCGCGGGCGCGATACCGATCAAGGCGCCGGCGCTCGTGGCGACGCCTTTGCCGCCCTTGAACTTGAGGTAAACGGGCCAGGTATGGCCGACAATCGCCAACGTCGCATAGGCAACGGCCAGCGCAGGGCCGGCCGCCGTGATGGCATCCCCGCCCTGCACGAGCCGCGGAAAGAACCAGGCCGGCCCCCAGCCTTTGAGGGCGTCCAGCACGAACGTGAGGATGCCCAGCGGCTTGCTGACCGACCGGAACACGTTCGTGGCCCCGATGTTGCCGCTGCCGACTTTCGTGATGTCGACGCCTTTCAGGCGCGCGACCAGGAGCCCGAACGGCACCGCACCGATCAGGTAGGAGGCGAGTCCAAGCCCGGCGACGGTAGCCCAATGCGTTACGTCGTTCATGGCAAATCGCGCGGCCCTTACGTTGCCTTTACCGGCTGCGCCATTCGCTTTTGTCGCAGGAGCTGCACGATCATCAACACCTGGTTGGCCGTCCAGTAAAGCACCAACGCGGCAGGCATGTTGTAAAGGAACATCAGCATGATGAGCGGCATGAACATCATCATCTTCTGCTGGGCCGGGTCGCCGCCGGAGGGCGTCAAATGCTGCTGCCAAGCCTGGGTGGCGGCCATGAATAGCGGCAGGATGTTCAGCGAGAGGCCGAACGGCAGCATGCCGACGAGGAGGTTTTCCGGCTCGCTCAGGTCGCCCACCCACAGGAACGGGGCGAACCGCATCTCGACGGCGCTTCGCAAAACGCTGAACAAGGCGAAAAATACCGGAATCTGGATCAGCATCGGCAGACAGCCGCCTAACGGATTGATCTTGTGCTCCTTATAGAGCGCCATCGTCTCCTGCTGCAGTTTCTGGGGTTTGTCCTTAAACTTTTCCTTGAGTTCGTTAAGCTTCGGCTGCAGGGCCTGCATGCGTTTCATGCTTTCCGTGCCCTTATGGGTCAACGGCCAGAAGATGATGCGCACGATCAGGGTCAGCAGAATGATCGCCACGCCGTAGTTGGGGATCACGGCGTGCAGTCCCTTGAGCGCCCACACGAGTCCCTCGCACAGCCACCTGAACATGCCGAAATCCATGATCTCTTCCTGGTGGGTCCCGAGAGCCCGGAGTGAGGAGAGTTCCTTGGGCCCGACGTAGTAACTCATCGAGCGCGTGTACGCCTCGCCCGGAGCCAGGGACCGGGGCGCGAAACGCGCCGCCGCCGCCACCCGCTTGGGCACGGCCACGGCATCCCACGTCCTGGGATCGTCCGCCGTCTCGCCCGGCGACTGCTTGCGGTCAACGATCAGGTCCACCCCGGCCGTGCCGTCCCGCGGCGCCAGAATCTGCACGAAGAACTTGTTCTTCACGGCCACCCAGTCCATGTCGCGGCCGATGTGCTGGCGGATGGACGTCGGCAAGGGATGCGTAAGCGCCGGTTTCCCGACGCACCCGTGCCCCCGGCGGGGCTCCTCGTCGAAATAATCCGCCATCGTCAGTTCGCTCGAGAAGGTGCCCTTGCGCGACCAGAAGCGCACCCCTTCACCTCCGGTGGACGGCAGCGAGTCGATGCCCAGGTAAGCCATCCCACTTACGACGCTCTCGCCTTTCAGCATCCGCATGGACCCGAGCATGAGCGCATGCGCGGGCAGCGCGGCCGCCGCGGCCCCGCTATTGACGAAAGCGTCCTCCACACGCACCTGGTAGCGGTCCGTCAACGTAACGGTACGCACGAGGCGCAGGCCATCGGCGGACGGGGACTCCAGCCGGGCCGCCGCGCCGTTCGACAGGACGGTGATCGTATAGTCGGCCCCCTCCAGACCGGGAAGCCCCTCGTAGGTCAGCGCGGGCTCGTCCGAAAAGTCGAGAGCCACAGGCTCGTGCATGTCCTTCCGCGTGATCGGGTAGCGGGTGAGTTCCGCTTCCACGATGCCGCCGCCCCACGAGGTCAGCGTCAACCGCATGACCCCGTTGGACAGCGTCACCTTATGCTCGGGGGTGGCATGGCTGACTGCCGGCGCGGGCGCGACCTGCGCAGCGGCCGGAGCCGCCGGGGGCAGATTGGTACCGGAAGGTGCCGCCGCACGGGATGCCCGGAGTTCCTGGGGTTGCCCGGACGAAGCCACACCGTGGCTTGCGGCAGCCGAAAACGCATCGGTTGCGACGCCGGTTACGGCGTTGGTCAGCGCGGCGGAGGCCCGCAGCGGGGGCTGAGGCGTCGCAATGAACTTCGCGTAGAACGGGCCCCAGGCCAGCATAAGGGCGAATAGAGCGCCAAGAATGATGGCATCGAGGCCGGGCATTTTGAGTTTCTTCATGAGATGTGTCTTTCGGGAAAATGAGCGCTTATTTTTAGCCGAAAGCCCGCGCCAAGGCAAGGATTTGGATTTACGGAACCGGATCGATGCCGCCCGGATGCCAGGGATGACACTTGACGACCCGCTTGAGGCCCAGCCAGAGCCCTTGGCCGGAGCCATGGATGCGGATGGCGTCGATTGTATACTGCGAACAGGTGGGATGGAATCGGCAGTGCCCGCCCAAGACGGCAGACAGGGTGAGCTGGTAGAATCGGATCAAGGCAATGAACAGACGGGAGACCATCAGGCGGCCTGCGTCGGATCTCTGACCTCTGGCTTCTGGCCTCTGACCTCTGACTCCTGACCTCGGACTTCTGACCTGGCCATGAGCCCGCTTTTTCTCGCCAGATAAAGCAACTCGCTGGTTACGGCATCCCAGGGCGCTTCCAACAAAGCACGGCGGGCGATCAGGACAACATCAAATGTAGGCGTGAATCGATAGCGTTGAAGCCGGAACGCCTCCTTAAGGCGTCGCCGAGCCCGGTTTCGACTCACCGCGATGCCGACTGTCGCGCGACTGGCCACCGCGCCGACGCGGAGTGAAGCCCCCTCCCCCTGGCGGAGGAAGAGCACCATCAGCCGGCCGCGCCAGGATCTTCCCTGGCCATAAGTCTCCTGGTACAGCGCCGTTGAGCGTAGACGCTGGCTTTGACGGAGACGGGTGTCGGGATTCATGCGGCCGCTGGCATGCGCGCTTCTGCGCTTACACCGAAAGCTTCACCCGCCCCTTGCGGCGGCGGTTCGCGATCGTCTTGCGCCCGTCAGCCGTCTTCATGCGGCTGCGGAATCCATGCTTTCGCTGGCGTTTCTTACTCGACGGCTTATACGTCATCTTCATAGCTGGTCTCCCTGCAAAAAGGGGTGATACCGTACCATTTCTGGCTTTTCTGTCAAGAATGGGATGGTACAATCGACCACTTACATTTTTGGGTGCGCCACCTTCCGGCTCGTCCAAGGGCTTTTTGAACGATGAATGCACTGCTGATTCAAGCGGGCCGGGTGGTTGATCCGGCCACGGGTCGAGACGAAACGGCGGACGTATTCGTCACGGACGGTCGCGTGCAGGATCGCCCGCCGAGCCTGCCGCCAGGCACCCGCGTGATCGATGCCCATAACCGGGTGGTGGTCCCGGGCTTCATTGACCTCCACGTTCACCTGCGCGAGCCCGGCAACGAGGCATCCGAGACCGTGCTCACAGGATGCCGGGCGGCGGCCCGAGGCGGATTCACGACGATCGTGGCCATGCCCAATACGAAACCGCCGCTGGATTCGCCGGCCGAACTGCGCCAACTGGACCAGCGTGCGATAGGGGCAGCCGCCGTCCGCGTGCTGGCCGCCCCTTGTATCACTCGCGGCCGCGCCGGGATCGAGGTCGCCGACCTGGAAGCACTCGCCGAGGCCGGTGCCGTTGCCTTTACCGACGACGGCGCGACCGTGCCGGACGCCGACGTCATGGCTGCCGCCATGCGCCGTTCCGCCCTGTTGAACCGCCTGGTCATGGACCATGCCCTGGACGCCGGGCTCGCGGGCCAGGGCGTGATGCACGAAGGCGAATGGTCGCGCCACTTCGGCCTGCCCGGCATTCCCGCGGCGGCCGAGCACCTGATCGTGGCCCGGAATATCCGGCTGGCTGAACAGACCGGCTGCGCCGTTCACATCCAGCATGTCTCGATCGCAGAGTCGGTCCGGCTCATTCGCGAAGCCCGCCGCCGGAGCGTGCCCGTCTCAGCCGAAGTCACGCCCCATCACCTGGCGCTGACCGATTCGGATGTGCGGCCGGACGATCCCCGCCGCTTCAAGATGAGCCCACCCTTGGGTTCGCTGGCGGACTGCCTCGCGCTGCGCGAGGCAGTGGCCGACGGCACGATTGAGGCATTTGCCACCGATCACGCCCCTCACACGGCCGAGTCCAAGGCGCGCGGATTTCTGGCCGCGCCCTTCGGCGTCATCGGGCTGGAAACGGCCGTGGGGGTCACCTACACGACTCTCGTCCTCCACGGCCTCATGCCGCTCCTGGACTGGGTGGCGCGCTGGACCACCGGTCCCGCGCGCCTCCTGGGCCGGGCGGCGCCAACGCTCGCGCCAGGCGCCGTGGCGGACATTACGGTACTGGACGTGGACAACGAGTGGTCGGTTGCCCCGGCCGGATTCGCCTCAAAATCCCGCAACACTCCCTTCGATGGTTGGCTCCTTCAGGGCCGCGCGGTCTGCACCGTCTGCGACGGCCGCATCGTGTGGACGGAGTGACCCGAGAAACAGCATGCATAACCTCAACATTGTACTGATGGGCTTCATGGGAACGGGCAAAACGACGGTCGGGCAAATCCTCGCCAAGCGCCTCGGGCTGACGTTCGTCGACATGGACCACATTATCGAGGAATGGGCCGGCAAGCCAATCTCGCGCATCTTTGCGGAGGATGGCGAACCGAGTTTCCGCAGGATGGAACGCGATCTGGTCAAGGACCTCGCCGCGAAAGACGGTCAGGTCATCGGCTGCGGTGGAGGCGTGGTGCTCAATCCGGACAATGTAGCCGACTACCGCAGGACCGGTCTGGTTGTCTGCCTTGCGGCCACCCCGGACGTCATCTTCGAACGCACGTCCAAGGAACGGCACCGCCCCCTGCTCGAGGAAAAGGATCGTTTCAAGCGGATCGTCGATCTACTCGAGCAGCGTAAGCCGCTCTATGCCGCCATTCCGGATCAGGTGGACACGGTAACGCTGACGCCCGACCAGATCGCGGACCGCATTGAGGCGCTCTATCGGTCGCGCTAAGGGGTCCTCACACTTTCAGCATCTGCCGGATCTGACGGATCAGATCCTCGGGGTGGACGGGTTTCTCGAGCACCGCCGCCACGGGCAGCCAGTCCTCGTCGGGCTCGAACGAGAACGGCAGTTGCTTGGCCTTGCGGATTCCCGTCAGGAGAATGATGGGCACTTGCTTGGTCACCGGGTCCTCGCGCAGCTTCTTGGCGACCTCGAACCCTTCGCTGTCGGTGGTCATCATGACGTCAAGCAGCACCAGGTCGGGCTTTTCGTCGTGGGCCTTCCGGAGTCCTTCGGTACCGTCGTAGGCGCAGGCGACCTCAAAGCCCTGCCCGCTCAACACATCCTTGAGCCCCTCCACAAAATTATGATCATCATCCACTATCAAAATCTTGGCCATGATTCTGTCCTTATTCGCCCGTAACCACCCGGCAAACCGTTCTTAACCGCGAAGCACGCGAAAGTCGCGAAAAAACTCTCCGAGCCGATCTCTTTTCCTCATTACGCGCCATTCGCGTAATCCGCAGCTTCCTGGTTGCCCCTAGGCTCGATCCCGCTTCACGTACGTCGTGTGAAGGAGGTGATGCGATTTCTCGCCCAGCGGCATCCCGAGGAATTCCCCGTAAATCTGCTTGATCTTGGGATTGTCGTGCGACTTGCGGAGTTTCTTCCCCTCGTCTTCCTTGTACATGGCGGCCAGGCGTTTCTTGCGAACCTCGTTGGTCGTCATACGGGGTTGCCCGCCGCCGCCAATGCATCCGCCGGGGCACGTCATCACCTCCACGAAATGATAGCTCGCCGCCCCTGATTTGATGCGCTCGACGAGTTTCTGGGCATTGCCGAGGCCGGAGGCCACGGCGACCTTCAGGGTGGCGCCTTCCAGGAAGGACCACTCGGGCACGGTGCCGGTCACCGGTATCGCCGCCTCCTTGATGCCCTCCAGGCCGGATAGCGGGTCCACGTGCAAGTTGACGAACGGCAGCGGTTTCCCGGTGATCACTTCCCAAGCCGTCCGGAGCGCTGCCTCCATGACGCCACCCGAATTCGCGAAGATATCAGCCGCGCCCGTCGACGTCCCGAGGATGCGGTCCACGGTCTCGTCGGGAAGGGAGTCAAAATCAATCCCGGCCTGCTTTATCATGCGCGCCAGTTCGCGGGTCGTCAGCGCGGCATCCACGTCCTGCACACCGCTGGACCTCATCTCGGGCCGCTCGGCTTCGGACTTCTTGGCGTGACACGGCATGATCGAAACGACATAGATATCCTCTGCCTTCTTCCCGACCTTCTTGGCCCAATACGTCTTGGCGATGGCGCCGAACATCTGCTGGGGCGACTTGCACGTCGACAAGTTGGGAATCAGGTCGGGGTGGAAATACTCGACAAACCGGATCCACCCCGGCGAACAACTCGTGAACTGCGGAATCGCGACCGCCTGCTTGTCCTTGAGCGCCTTCTTGAGCCGGCTCAGAAGTTCCATGCCTTCCTCGATGATGGTCAGGTCGGCTGTGAAGTTGGTATCGAACACCGTGGCAAACCCGAGACGGCGCAGCGCGGCCACCATCTTGCCGGTCACGAGCGTGCCGGGAGGGTAGCCGAAGCATTCCCCCAGCGACGCCCGCACGGCCGGCGCCGTCTGGACCACGACTGTCTTGGTCTTGTCTTCCAGTGCCGCCCATACCTTGTCGATGCTGCTCTTCTCGACAATGGCACCCACCGGGCACACGGCCGCGCACTGTCCGCACTGGACGCACGCCACCGAGCTCAGGTCCTTGCCGAAGGCGGGGGCGATCTGGGTCTTGAACCCGCGGAACTGCGGGAACAGCGTTCCGACCGCCTGGATCTGGCCGCACGCCGTGACGCACCGGCGGCACTTGATGCACTTGCCGTTGTCGCGCACGATGCCCGGCGTGCTCGCATCCGAGCCGGGAGCGGGCTTCTCGCCTGCATAGCGGATCTCCTTGATCCCCAGCTCGTGGGCCACAGCCTGCAGTTCGCAGTCGTTGTTCCGGTCGCAGGTCTGGCAGTCCCCGGCATGCTCCGAGAGCAACAACTCGAGCACGGTCCGGCGGGCATCCCGGACGCGCTTGGTATGCGTGTGAACTTTCATGCCGTCGGTCGCCGGCATCACGCAGGAGGTCACGAGCGTGCGGGCGCCCTCGATCTCCACCAGGCAAAGCCGGCAAGCCCCGATGGCCTGCACGTTCTCCAGGTAACAGAGGGTCGGGATCCTGACGCCAGCCTTGCGGGCGGCGTCGAGGACGGTGGCACCTTCCGGCACTTCCACCGGCTTCAAGTCAATGGTCAACGCTGGCATGATGACGTCTCACTTTCCGGTCAAAGGGGCTTCCTCACGATAGTCGCACCGCAGGCACCGCCGGGCTTCACGCAACGCGGCGGCTGCCGCCAGGGGTAACTCGACTTCCGCAAAGCTCCCTTTCCGCTTGTTCACCGGCAGCAAGCGCGCCTCAACGCGGTCACAGGACACGGGGTCGGTTTCCGGATCGAAATGCGTGTCAACGTTCCGCTCGGTCCGCCAGAACGCATGGCTGGCTCCCGTCAACGCCCGGTCGATCCCGACCGCGGCGCGCTCGCCCGCGGCGATGGCATCAATCACCGAGGCTGGCCCCGTCACGGCATCGCCGCCCGCGAAGATCCAGTCAACGGACGTGCGGCCGGTGACGGGATCCGTTTCGAGGTAGCGGTTCCGGCCCAGGCGCAGACCCGTGCCGTCCACAATCTCCTCCGCCTGCAGCGCCTGGCCTATCGCCGCGATCACCTGGTCGGCTTCGACTTCGAATTCATCGCCGACGCGCTCCTTCGGGCGCCGCCGGCCGCTACGGTCGAATTCGCCCAACTCCATCCGGTTGCAGCGGACTCCCGTGGCCTTGCCGCGTTCGGACGCAATGGCCAACGGTGCCACGAGGAACTCGAACTTGACGCCTTCGCGCAGAGCCTCCTCGACTTCTTCCGCATAGGCGGGCATCTCGTCGCGCGTCCGGCGATAGAGCACCGTCACGGACTCGGCCCCGAGGCGCAGCGCGGTGCGGGCCACGTCGACGGCCACGTTGCCACCGCCGATCACGGCCACCCGGCGGCCGACCTGGGTGGTCCCGCGCAGGTTGTAGTCCCGCAGGAACTGCACGCCATCGGCCACGCCTTCCATGTCCTCGTCGGGGATGCCGAGTTTGGTACCCACCGCCGCCCCGACGCCCAGAAACACGGCTTCGGTGCCGGCCTCTCGCAGGCCCGCCAGCGTGAAATCCTTGCCCAGTCGTTTGCCGGTCTTGAGGCTGACGCCGAGGCTCTTGATCATCTTGATCTCCCGGGCCAGTGTCTGGCGCGGCAGCCGGTAGGCCGGGATGGTCTGCACGAGCATACCGCCCGCCTCCTTGTGAGCCTCGTACACGGTCGGCTTGTAGCCCAGGCGGGCCAGGAAATAGGCGCAGGACAAACCGGCCGGCCCGGCGCCAACGATCGCGACCTTCCGCTTCGCGTTCTCCGCGCGGGCCCGCACTTCGGGAAGCTGGGGTTTCTTTTCCTGTTCCACCATGAAGCGCTTCACGGCCCGCACGGCCAACGGCCCGTCCAGGGACGCGCGCCTGCACTTGCTTTCGCACGGATGGAAGCACACCGCCGCGCAGACGGCCGCCAGCGGATTGCGCTCGCGGTGCAACTTCAGCGCTTCGGAATACCTCTTTTCACCAACGAGAGATACGAAACCCGGCACGTACACGCCGGCCGGGCACGCGTTCTGGCACGGGGCGCGCACCAGCGCGGCGCAGACGCCCGCCGGGCACTTCTTATCCCGGATGTGCGCCTCATACTCGTCGCGGAAGTAACGGATGGTCGAAAGCACCGGGTTCGGGGCCGTCTGCCCCAATCCGCACAGTGCCGTATCCTTGATCGTATTGCCCAGGTCGACGAGCGACTCGATATCGCCTTGTTTCCCTTCGCCGCGACAGATGCGCTCAAGAATTTCCAGCATCCGCTTGGTGCCGACGCGGCAGGGCACGCACTTGCCGCACGATTCCTCCTGCGTGAACTCCAGGAAAAACCGGGCCATATCCACCATACAGCTATCCTCGTCCATCACGATCAGCCCGCCGGAGCCCATGATGGCGCCCAGCGCCGTGACCGACTCGTAGTCCACCGGCACGTTCAGGTTTTCCTTGGTGATGCACCCGCCCGACGGGCCGCCGATCTGGGCGGCCTTGAACTTCTTGCCGCCGGGGATGCCGCCGCCGATGTCGTAAACGATGTCCCCGAGCGGCGTACCCATGTTCACTTCCACCAGGCCGACGTTGTTGACTTTGCCGGTCAGGGCAAAAATCTTGGTCCCCGTGGATTTGGCCGTGCCCACCGACCGGAACCAGTCCGCGCCGTGCCGGATGACCAAGGGAACGTTGCCGAAGGTTTCCACGTTGTTCAGGACGGATGGCTTGTCCCACAGGCCCTGGTTCGCCGGGAACGGAGGCCGGGGCCGCGGCTCACCGCGTTTGCCCTCGATGGACCGCATGAGCGCCGTCTCCTCGCCGCACACGAAGGCGCCTGAGCCCTGGGCGATGACGATGTCGAACGCAAAGTCGGTGCCGAGAATGTTTGTCCCGAGCAAGCCCCGCCGCCGGCAGTCCGCAATGGCATGGTTCAACCGTTCCAGGGCCAGCGGGTATTCGGCACGGCAGTAGATATAACCTTTCGAGGCGCCCACAGCCCGCGCGCCAATCGCCATCCCCTCGAGCACGGCATGGGGGTCGGACTCGATCAGGCTGCGGTCCATGAACGCGCCGGGGTCGCCTTCGTCGGCGTTGCAGAGTATGTACTTGGGTTCGCCCTTGGCCTTGCGGCACAGCTCCCACTTCACGCCCGTCGGGAATCCGGCGCCGCCCCGGCCCCGCAGGCCGGACTTCTTCATCTCCTCAACGATCTGGTCGGGAGTCATCTCGGTCAGCGCGCGGGCCAGGGCGAAGTAACCGTCGCGGCCGATATATTCCTCCATACTCTCGGCCGCGATGATCCCCTTGTTATGGAGAACGCGAAGGTTCTGCTTGGCGAAGAACGGAATGTCCTTGTAGAGGGGAACCGTGTTCCCCGAGGCGGGGTCGCGGTAGAGCAGCCGATCCACGACCTGCCCGCCGGCGAGGTGCCGCTTCACGATGTCGCCCGCATCCTTGGGGCCGACGTTGTGGTAGAAGTAGCCGCCGGGATAGACGACCACGATCGGCCCGCCTGCGCAGAAGCCGTTGCAGCCGGTCTCGACCAGGCTCACGCGATCCTGCAGCCCGTGCTTGGCCACGGCGGTTGCCAGAGCCGTCTTGACGGCCACGGCCCCGGACGAGATGCACCCCGTGCCAAAGCACAGCATTACGTGCATCTTGCCGTCTTTGACGGACGGGCATTTGCCCGAGCCCGCCCCCGGCCCACCCGTCGGCGCGCTATGCCTGATGGCAGTGAGCCGCTGAACGTTAGCCTTGATCGCGTCCAGATCAGCCCGGCACCGAATCGGTTCCGTCATCTTACGCGGCATGGGAGGCCCCCTTCCGAGCGCTGCCTTCCGTACGGTACGCATCGAGAATTTCACTCACCCGGGCCGGCCGCACACGTTTGTAGACCGTGTCGTCGACCGCGACCGTCGGCGCCAGGCCGCAGGCACCGAAGCATCGGGCCACCTCCAGCGTGAACAGGCGGTCTTCGGTCGTCTGCCCCACATCGATGCCCAGCTTGCCCTTGATGGCTTCCAGCACCTGCTTGCCGCCGCGCACGTAACAAGCCGTGCCGAGGCACACGCGGATCACGTGCCGGCCGCGGGGGACCGTGGAGAAGAACGAATAGAAACTCACCACCCCGGCGACTTCGCTGTAGGGCTTTCCCATGCCGAGACTGATCCGCTTGAGGACGTTCTCAGGCAAGTGGCCGAACACGGCTTGCGCCTGCTGCAGCACCGGGATCAGGGCTCCGGGTTTATCCCGGTTCTCCTCGATGATGCTATCCAGTCTCCGCATCAACTCCACTTCGTCGACGACGCCGGCACAGGTGCAGCCCGTTGCTTCTTTCATTGAGACCTCATCCTGTCTGGGACGGCCGTTGCCACCCCCTGGAAAGTGTGGTCCGCCTGCATAGGCGGCCCACTCAAGACGCATCCCCCCGAATTCGTGAAACCGACAACCCGAACTGTTAAAGCGATAAATGGTAGGTCTACTGCCGATGCACGTCAAGACGGCGTTGCCCGATATTGACGCTTTGACGATTGGAGGCTGGAGAACGGAACTGCGTTCGCGAACGCGGCCGATCACGTGATCGCGGCATGCCCCTGTGGGCCGCACGTCACGCGTCCTTCGCTTATCGCGGCAGGCCGCTATCCAGTTCCTGGTGACGCAACACGAACCAGTCGCCAGCGTGTTCGTACAGGTCGTACCAGATGCGGTCGCCGTCGCGCACCTGATGACGCAGCTCAGCCTGGGCGGCCACCTTGGAGGGGTCCATGCGTTCGTCGAAGTGGAACTTATCCAGCGTGGATACCTCCAAGTATCGCCACGTCGTGGCGTCGACGGCAAGCGACGGCGAGACGAACGCATGATCCAATTTGGCGGGGTGGACAGGGGCGAAAAGCAGGTAATAGATATAGCCCTGGTGCAGGGACGGCAATCTCACCGACTGCACATTGGGCTGCCGAACCAGGTACTGGATCACCTCCGGCAGACCATACTGGAAGTACTCCTTTGCATAGGCATTGGTCTTGACCAGACCGCGCGCCGTTTTGGCGGTCTGCGCGCCCAGATAAACGGCGAACAGCACGACAAATGCTGGCGCGGCCATGCGCCATGGCAGACGCCGCAGCCCGTACCACACGGCCGCACAACCGAGGGCCGTCACCAAAAGAACGCCGACCAGCAAGTGCGTGACGCGCGCGGTGTAAAAATTCTGGCGGAAGAGCGCCCCGGCGACCGGGGCCAGCACCATCCAGATTACGACCCACAACGCCGACCGACGCCAGCGATCGGCCTCGGCCGGCGTATCCGACAGGCCCAGCTTCCGTAGCAGCCAGCGAGGCGCGCTGACGGCCGCGACAAGGACCGCCCACCCGAACCCATACAGGGGAGACATGAGATGACTGATATGCGCGATGCCGGGTATGTGCTGCAACGGCCGCATGGCCGGCGCATTGAACAGAAACGAGAATGACTGGTATTCAGCGTAGTTGACGAGAAAGGCTTTCAGGGCGTGGTCTGCGAACAGGATGGAGTGCGACTGCATCCGCCCGCTGGCCGCGGGAACCTGGAGCCTCACCAGCACAGCGGCCAGCATCAGCAGCGCGTAGACGCCGCCCGCCGTGAGTATGGGCCGCCAGTTGCCCCGCCACCAGATCAACATGGCCGCACCGATGACGAACGGGGCAAACAGGTACTGCGACACAAATTCGTGGGTCCACAGGAACAGCATGAAACCGACCCCAACCGCCAGGCCGTACGAAGCGACGCGGGAACGTCGTTCTGTCAGCAGCCGGTGCAGCGCCCACAGGGCGGCAATCTGGAATGGCGTGACAAACCCCGGACTGAACGCGCAGCGCGACAGGAAGAGGGCCCATGCCGATACGGCGAGCAGGGCCGCCGCAAACAGGCCGGCGGCCCGGCTGCGAAAGAGCCGCGCCACCAGCAGGCCAAAGAACGGCACGGCGACAACATTCAGGCCGGCGCACGCGGCACGTGTCGCCAACGGCGTGGGACCCAACAGGACCACAAAGGGCATCGTCCAGTAGGTGGGCAGCGAAGAGGGGTAATCTCCGAACTGCTGGGAGTTCAGCGGCCAGCGTGCGCCGTGATGCTCCTGTCCCGTGGTGAGCAGGCTCCACGCATCATAGGTTACGACGACTTCGTCCTGACTGTAGCCGCCGGGATAGTCCCCCAACTTGTAGAAGCGCAGGCCGGCGGCCAGCACGGTGAGCAGAGCCAGTCCCGCGGCGAAGAGAAATCGTCGACGCCGTTCCGCAAAGGCATTTGGCTGTTCCACATCCATAGGCGACTCTTGACTACGAAGCCTCGGTTGGCGGTCAAGGATGATAGATTATCCCGGGCGGCGCAAGGCTTTCGCACGATCACCCGGACGGCGACGGGTGCGACCGATTGCGAAAGACCGCCCGGGAGCGCGGGGCTCCTACGGAGCCGGCGCCAATGCCGGACACTTGGGCACGAGATAGTTTTCCAGCAGAATAGATGCCACCCGTTCGGCGAGACGCGATTCGGATCGGGTTCCGGCAATATCGCTAAAGTGATCGCTGTAGCATACAGTCGCCCCATCCACATCGACGATCCAGAAGGCGATCTCGGAATCCGCCACCGGCATCGCAATGCCCATTGTCTCTTGTGTCTGGCCGCGTTTTGAGGGATCCGTGGTCAGCAATACCGCGAGCACAACCCTTGATCCTTCCCTTCTCGCCACCTCTCCGGCGGCGGCAATGGAACGCTGTTCGGAGAACGCGGCGATTGCATCGGCCTTGATCTCGCCGGTCACGTCCGCGTTCTCCAGCCGCGATTCGCGCAGATCCCTGCCCAGGACTCCGGCAAGTGCGGTGAACGGCCTCGGGGGCTGCCCGACATCCCGGACTGCGCAGACCAACGCGACCTTCCGACCGCGCCATCGATCGTTCAGCGGCCACGACCGAGGGGCCTTCGGCAAGGTCTTCAGCCGTGCTGCGGCCGTGTCTTTCCACTTCGCGGCAGCCGGGTTCTGCACCACCCCTTCATAGCACTGCCGCGCCGCCAGGAAGTCTCTCTGGGCGCCGTAGGTGTCGCCCAAAAGAACCTGGGCCTCCTGCAGCTCGAACGGGGGAACGCGCAGCCTGGCGTAGTTCTGAATAACCGCCTGAAGGTTGGTACGGGCCGACTCGTATTCCCCTCGCCCGCGGGCAGCCCGGGCCTCGGAGAACAGGGCAACTATATGCCTGTCGAACGCCACCCGTTCGAGGGCTCTCTGCTTCTCGGGCTCAATCCGCTCGAGCAGTTTCGCTTTTTCCGCAAGCGGGAAACTTACCTGGACCCAGCAAACGAACCCGACTTGATTCGTTTCCGTATAGACGGCGCCCGGCACAGTCTCAGCGTTCTGGACCGGCAAATTGGCGGCAACGTCCGGGCGAAGGCATTCGTCCACTCCCGACCGCGCCAGCATCTCGTCTACGATTACGGCGAGCGCGTTCCGGTAGGCCGCCTGCTGCGCCGCCGCTTGGTCCCTATGGCCCCCCGAGTGCCCCACCCGATAGAGGAACACACTGTCATCGCTCTTGGGGTGATCAATCCAGGAGGGCGGACCCACCGCAGCATCTGCGTCCTTGCCGCCGCCGACGGCGACAGCGACCAGGCCGACACATAGCCCGGTTGAAATGAACAAAATCCGGCCCCTGTGCATGCCGGGACCTAAAACTGGGCGTTGACGATCGGGCAGAAGATGACGACATCGCTCTGGGTGATGAAGTTGAGCAGTCCTATCTGGACGCCGGACATTGTGTTGCAGAAGTTGAAGAGTCCGATCTGGACACCGGTAACGGCCTTCCCCATGTTTATCAAACCCAACTGGCAACAGCCCGCCTCGGAGGAATCGGACGAGTTGAAAACCCCGAACTGCAGTCCGTCCAATTCGCTTGCGCGGTTCCCGAACCCGCATTGAAAGCCTTCGACTACACCCGTTGCGTGGTTGAAAATGCCAAGGTCCAGTCCTCGCACGTTGGCATTGCGGCCATAGGGCAGGTCGAGCCGGAACCCGGACACATCGTAATTCTCGGGAAAGATCTGAACGGGCGTCCACAACGAGATCTGCAGCCCCGTGGCTGGATTTCCACCCAGCCCCCCGGTTCCACCGGCACTCACGGTTGTCGGCGGAACCGTGCGCCCCAGTTCGGCCCCCACGGCCGGCAGGTTGCAGGCCCAGGCCACAAGCGTCACCACCACAAGGGAACCTACGCCTTTTGTCTTCATATCACCCTCCGCTGCAGCCTTGAAGGTTTCTGCCCGAGAACCGCACTCATCTCCTGAGCGATTCCACGACCCGCCGTTTCTCGGTCAGCGGGAAGCTGACCTGCACCCACGCCTCGTAGCCGGCCGGTCGCGATACCACGTACGAACAGCCGGGCATGACTTCGGCCCCGGCCAGCGGCACCGCGTCGCCGCCCCTGCCCGCGGCGGTGCCCGCCGCCTCGGTCATGATGGACCGGGAAATCTGCCGCAGAGCGTCCTGGTAAGCGGCTTCGCGCGCCTGAGCGACCGTGGGTTCTCCGGTCGCCGAACCGACGCGGTACATGTTGACGCTGTCATTGGGTTTGGGGTTGTGAATCCAGGCCGGGAGTGGCGGCGGGGGTGGCGGGGCCGGCTCGTGTTCGTGGCGCGTGACGCACGAGACGAGGCACAATCCGGCGACCAACAATGCCGGCAAAACGATGAGGCTTCGTTTCATAGGGATTCCCTTTCGTCCTACTGACGAACATTCTTTCGAATCTTTTCCTCGTGGGACAGTTCGAGGAGACCGGTCTCGGTATTCGAGAGTTCCCAGACAAAACGATAGGTGATCTCGATCCCGCGGCCGGGCAGGCGTCGCTCGATGGACGACACCCGCCCGAACAGAATGCCGTTAACATTGGCCAGCTTGCCAAACGTCTGCAGATCCTGCACGTCGATCGGGTTGCCTTTCATCCAGTTGAACTGGATGATCTTGTAGATTTCCTGGACTGCAGTCCCGCCCGCCATGGCGTCCACGGCGCTCATGAACTTCAGGGTATTTTCCTTGTTCAGGAGCACCTGCAGCGACTTCTGCATCTGGATGACGCGGACATCGTACGGGCATTCCCGCGTATCCACGGGTCCCAGCGCGACGACATACCCCTTGGGCAGGCCGCGTTGGGTCATCTCCCGGGCGATCCCGGCCGTCGCCAAGTCATAATCGTGATCGTCCAGTTCGACGGTCATGACCCCTTCTTCCTCGGCCGAGGCATAGCCCGAGCGGGGCAGCGACGGGCTTCTGCAACCCGACAGCGCGATCCCCGCCACGACGCCGCATGCGAGTAACCACAAACATCGTGTCCGCTGCATCATATTTCTCCTGCGCAAGGATTCATGACCGGCGATTCATTGCCAGCGCGTGCTTTCAAAGCTATACCGGATGTCCAGGATGAAGTCGGCCGCGTTCTTGCTCGGCGCGATGCCGCTTAGCAGCTTCTGCTCCAAGGCGCCGACGGTCAACGGCGTCCAAATCGACATCCCGGAGCGAACCTCGATGCCCTTATCGTCCACCCAGCGATAACGATAATCGATCTGGCACTCCCTGTTCTTCAGGTTGGCCAGCGTAATCGTCGCTTGCAGGAGTCCGTTATCGCCCCGGGCAATCGCGCTCTGCACGACGCGGAACTGCCGGCCAAAGATGGTCGGACTCGCCTTGACTTGCGTTTGCCCATAACTCTCGACCGTGATCCCGGCGGAGGTCACATGCCGGCAGGAGGTTCCCATTCCCACCACGCCACAGGCCACGAGCACGGATAGAACGATTGCGATTCTCACGAAGCCTCCATCCCCCCTTGCGGGTCTCATAAGGTTCACGCGCGAGTTCTAGTCGATCTTCGGCGCCGGTGGCTCGCCGCCAGTCTTCTTCAGCGCGGGGTTGTCCAGAGTCGGGGGCTCCACCCGGTGGCAGACGGACAGCCGCGCGATGTCGCTCACCTTCTCCACGACCACCGCCTTGCAGGTCTTCTGGTCCACGTCGGTCACCTTGATCGTGGCAACGTACGCCTCGTGGTAACCGAGGTTCTCCTTCGTTTCCGGGTCCACCATCACTTCGCCCGCGGCAAACACCTTCAATACTTCGCCGGGCAGGATGGCGCCCTGGCCGCGGTTCAACATGACGGTATCGCCGTCGATGCTCATGACGCGGATAGGATAGGCAACGTCCACGATATTGGCGGCCTCGAGAAGGGCCGACTCCCGATACGTGTCGCCGATCAAGTCCAGGGTGGCGGTGCGAACGGCCTGCTCCCCATCAGTCTCTCGAACGCGCGCACGCTTCTCGGTTTCCTTGATGTTGGACGACACAATCTTGCCCGACAGGACGTTAACAGTGCGGACCGCGGTAGCGATCTTGCAGCGCAGCGAGGCCTGCCGCTCGCCGACGTAGGGAATCGCCTTGTTCTCCCGCATAACCTGGATGTAACGGATTACGGGGACCACCATGTAGTCGGCGCCGACCAACTGCCCGATCTTCACCACCTTTTCGGTGTCGGCATAGTCGGACTCGCCGAAGTTCAATTCCTTGATGACCGCCTTGAGTTCCTCGCGTTCGAGCATGTCGAATTTCCGGGCGTTCACGAGGGCATCGATGAGGAAACTGGTATAGCCCGGCGACTCGATGATGCCGGCATCGGTGATGCCGAAGCGCTCGTTTAGCTCGCGATCGATGCGGCGTCGCACCTCCTGCTGGATAATCGCGGGGATGACCATGACGCGCGCCTTGCGCGACGGGTCTTCGACCGCGGGCGTCTTGGGCCGGTTAGGCACTGATGTCTTGGCGTCGGTTGCGGCCGCGCCGGCGGCGACACTGGTTGTCTTCTTTTCGGTGGAGAGGACCTGCACTTCCCCGCCCGGTCCCTGTCGAATGACCGTGGCGCCTTCTTTTTCGCCTGTTGTGGTCTGCGCGACCGCCAACCCGGCGCTGTTCAGCAACATCAACCCCATTGCCATCATCCCCACGACGTACCTGCTCATAGGACCTCCTTTATCGTTGCCGCTACCTGACCATTCGAAATGCGCTGCCGCACGTTCCTCGCCCTTAGTCGCCGCAAGATCGCGCTATCCGACGTTACCTCCCGCCCTGGGCCGCCACACTGGGGGTTGGCGGCATTGCCTTCTGCTTGCCCAGCAAGTCGGCCGCGGCGGACTTGACGAGATACATGAGCACGTTGACGTTGCCCGAGGCTTCCGCCTGGCCGGCCTTCTCGATCTCGCCCGTCTCGACGTTGACGAGTTTCAGGACGACCTGGTACGTGGCCCCCAGCTTGCTGGCTGTGCCGATCAGCATCTTCTCCGCATTCAGAATCTTGCCGAATTCCGCCGCCCGCGTGCTGCTGTCGCAAACCTCGCTCATCTGCAATTTGTGCTCCGCGAGGATCTTGGCCATATCCTCCCGCGTCACCAAGCGGAACCACTGGCTCTTTAACACCGTGGCGTAGAGCGTATCCGTGATGATCGGGATCGAATTCGAGTTGACGCCGCCCTGGGGCGTGAGTTGCCAGAGCGCGGTCACGGGAGGCTGATAGCCGTCCGGCGGCGGCGGGATGACGATCTCGGGTCCGGCGCCCGGCGTCGGACCACGCGCCGCCGAGAGGGAGAGTCCGGACGCCGGCTGGGTGGCGGCGACAGCCTGCTTCCTATCCCATGCCAGCAGCATGGCCGGCACCAACTCTTCGAGCGCTTTGCGGGACGCCGCCTGCAGAGATTTGACGGTGCCGCCGCCGTCTTCGAGCGCGATCGCGTTGGCGGTTGCCGAGGCCATGGCGAGCACCCGGGCGTCATCTGTGCAGATGGCCCGCAGATTCACGGTTCCCTGGTACGTCTTCAGGTTGCTGCCCGCGATCTGGTTCGCAATGCACTGGGCCTCGGCCTGGCCGGTCAGGATGACATCGGCGCCGTACTGCAACCCGACCTCGATGGCGCCCTGTTCGTCACCGGACTGGGAGAGCGAGGCCTGAATCTTCTTGAGATTCGACTGCACCATGTTCGGGTCCACGGTCGGCACGTTATGCTGCATTAGCAGCGGCAAGGCCATGGAATCAATTCCGGCCGCGGAGGTCACAGTGCCCGCGCCCTTCTCCACGATCATCGTCATCACGCGCGGGGGCGGAATCGCCGCCGGGTGAACGGGCGCCACCGGCGGCGTCGCGCAACCGGCCAGGAAGGCCAGCAACACCACGCTTGCCGCATGCCCGCTGACCCCAATTGGACGTGCAGTCATTGTGTCGTGCCTTGCCTAACGCATGTCGCGCCACGTTCGGAACAGCGCCGCCACCATCTCATGCGCCACCAGGCGCGTGTGTTCGGCCAGTGTGGTGTTCTTGTCGTCGGCGCGCTTGGCCAGGTCAACGCTCCACACTACCTGGCCGCTCTTGCAGTCGATCAGGCGCGCGGACATACCCACGAACGCGTCCTCATGCCAGCCGTGTTTCACCTTGGCATACTCATCAACGGTACCGAGCACCACGGCGTCGGCCCCCATCATGGCGCCCACTTCCGTGGCCTTGGAGGCTGATATCCCGGCCAGGGCCAGTTCGGACTCGTTCAGGACTTGGGCCATCCGGCTGCGCTCCAGCACCGTGTATTTGTGCGTGCGAAGCAGTTCGGTAACGAAGATATCGGAAACCGAGCCGCCGAGCAGTTCGTTAGGCGCCTTGAACGGCATGATGGCAATCTTCGCGATCTGCTGCATTCCCGGCGCCACGTATACATTCGCCTTGCTGTTCGTATCGAGGAAGTACTTTTCGTCCACCGTCGCGCAGCCCGCCAGAAGAAGGGCCATTGCCCAGGCGATCGCGCGCATCCCCCTAGAATATCGTCGCCCGCTCATTCGCTAGCATGTCCTTCCCGATCCTTCTTCACTTGCGCTTGCCGAACCCCAATGGCCTTTTCGATTTGTCCGAAAAATTCGGCGTAGACTTCGGGGAAGAGCATTTCCGCCGATTCTTCGGATGCCGGGGCATTCACCGTGACCTCGCGCCCCTTGGAAAACCAGGACGGATTAATGTATTTCTTGTAGGTCATCGGTGGCAACGCGCCGCAGCGCGACATCGTAATCCGCTCCCGAACCCGGTTGCCCCACGGCTCGATATGAACGGTCAGGGTGTCCCACCGACTCCATTGATCTGCCGCCGAATCCCGCTCTTCGACCAGCTTCTTCCGTGCCTTCCGGTCCGTGAGGCTCTCCTCCTTGGGGCCTAACGCTTCCACACGCCGCCGGCTTTCGGCCTGAATGATCCCGCTGGCGAGATCGGCCTTGAGGATCTTCCAGTCACGATCCTGCAGCACGGCGACGGTCGCAGCAAAGACCGTGTCGACGGAGGCGGTGAAGACCCGTGTTTGCATGCTGGCGCGCTCGGTCGTCGAGATCGCTCCTGCGCCGGCCGGGGGTTTATCCGGGGAGGCACAGCCCGCGACGGTGAGAAGGGCCAGGCCGAGAAGGATGGGCGTGGTATTTTTCATGGCGGCACCAAGTCTTAGACGATCGGTTACCCTTGCGTTACCCTTGGGCCGCACCTTAATCCAACGCCAGTCGTGTTACAACTAATTTCAACCGTTGTCGCCGCACGCACGCAAGCGTCATTTCTTGCCGATGACATCCAGCTTTTCGGGAACGACGAGAATGGCCCGAATTACGTCCAACGCGAGGTAATTGAGCACGAAGAGCACGTAGCCGATCAGGGGCAGCGCAGCAGAGCCCAGAACCAACCACGCGGCGGGTGACGCACCCGTAATCGAGAATTCCTGGTCGCGGAACAACCGGACGATAGCGGCGACGATCGCGAAATCCCCGACGATGACCCCGACGCCGAAGGCGATCGGGACCAGGCGCAGCAGTGCCTTCATGGCGAAGGTAAGGACCCCTATGGCTTCTTCCCCGGCCGTCGACGCCGGAACAATGCTGAGGTTGAGCAGGGACGGGCTTAGGCACAGCCACACCGTCAGCTCACAGGCCGCAAAAACTACGAGCCCCACGCCGAAGGTGGAGAGTGAGTCCGTCCTGATTGCGCCATAGGTATACCCGGCGAGGGCGATGATCCCCAGAAGCAGACTCCCGAGCGCAAGGCAGGCCAGGAACGCGCGCGATGACAACTGGCTCCCGGACGATCGGATCAAACCGCGCGAGGTGTTCGAGAACTTGAAAGCCGCAAACTGCGCCACGGCCGCGCAGGGGATCCAGAGAACTCCGATCAAGGCAGGCGAGAGCTGATTCCATTTGAAAGCGCCGACGACCCCATAAGCCAGGCCCAGAACGGCGCCCACAATGAGCGCGTAATGGCCCACTTTCTCGATCGTTGACTCCAGTGCCTCATAGCGCGTCGCCGTCATGATGCGACTGGCCCAAGCCAATGCCTGGTCACCCCATCGGACCGCCGTAAACGCATCCCACTTCTTCGTCCCTGGTACCACAGACGTGTCAGTCGGTTCCATTGCGCGCCGTCCCTTCTTTTTTGTCGGACAACCGGCCTAGCAGCCGCTAGGCTTCCGACTATACGCCGCACCCCACCCTCCCGCCAGCCCATTTTAGACCTGCGCCATAGCGCCTCAATCACAGAAGGGCCGCTTTGGTAGGGACGGCTCTCCGAGCCGTCCGCGGTTCATCGTGAGCGATTCACCGTGAACGGCGGCCAAGGGACTGGCCGCCCGACCAGGAGGTCCCTCGCGTGACTGAGGGAGCAGTAACCGGAATGGCCCTGACGTTACTTGCCGGACGGGATCGCCGGCGCCGGCTTGCCTGGGTTCTTATTGGCCATCTGATCTCTGAGCATATTGGCCAACAGAACGTCAACAAGCGTCCCGCCACCACTCGCACCGCCACCCGAAACCAGAATCTCGGGAACGAGCTTGATGTTGTGCTCCGCCAGCGCCCTGGCGATCTGTACCGCCGCAAAGTTTCCGGCCTCCATCGAGTCGATCTTCGCCTTGGTGACCTCGGCCTCGGCCGTGCCAATGGCCTTGGTCCGGCCGGCTTCGGCATTGCCGACGGTCGTCACAACCATCGCATCCGCCGCCGCCTGAACCTTCTTGGCCCCGGCTTGCCCCTCGGCATTCTTGACCGCGGCTTGCGCCGTGAAATCCGCGATCTGCACGCTTCGTTCGGCGTCCACGACGCGAGCCTGGGTATTGGCCAGAGCCGTTGCCTGCTCCAGTTTCTGCCGGGTTGTCTGCGCCTCCATCTGGGTCGCGTAGGTCACCCGTTCCTGCTCGGCGATCTTGCGATCGGTGAGCGTCTTCATCAGTTCCGCCGGCGGCGTGATGTCGCCGATGAGGGTGTCCACGGCCACGACGTTGTAGTCGGTAAGCGCCGCGGAAATGCGATCCTTCGCATCCGCCTGCCGCTCCTGCCGGCCCTTCAGGAAGTCGATCACGTCCGATCCCTGGGCCGCGTTACGAAAGTAGTTTCCGATCGTCGGCTCGAGCACCTGGGTCACCAGGTTGGCCACGTTTCCGAATCGAGCGATGACCTTGGGCGCGTCGCTGCGCGGAATATGGATGATCTGGCTCACGTCCAAGTTGAACGTGAATCCGTCCTGCGAACGGACCGTGATCGTGGACAGGTTCTTGTCGAGCATGTGGGCTTCGGTCTTGCCCGTCGCCCAGTTGAGGACAACGTTGGCCGTTGGCACGTTCTCCACCTTGTGCGTGAGCGGGTTGATCGGGTATTTGCCCGGATCGAGCGGTTCGAACCAGACGCCTTTTTGCCCCTTCTTGACGAGGTTGCCATGCTTGAAGCTGTCGCCGGTCACATCAACGCCGGCCTCGCCGACATAAGCAATCACCACGCCCGCATGGGCGATCGGCACATTGGTCATGTCCACCACCTCAACCGTTGCAAAGCGCGGGTTGATGTAGTACCGCCCGGCCAGGATGACCTGCTCCTGTGATCCCGGGCATTTTACCTGTCTCCTTTCGACCTCGTTGCAAGGTCCATTGGCTTGCCAACCCGCCCCACCCCTTCGCTGAGCCGCATGCGTGAAGAACGCGACAAGCGGAAATGACTTGTATCAGGCTGGCCCCTGCCTGTCACGCACCGACAAGTCTGCCCGCGCTGCAGGGCGTACAGGCAGCGTACCGGTGCACGACGTCAGGCACGCTCCGTCGGAATGAAGCCATCCGACACTGCCAAAGCCGTGGCGAGGGTCAGCGCCGATAGTCAGAAGTCCCTTGTTCGCCGATGATCTCGTTGAGCCCTTCGACGATTTGGCTCATCTCTTCATCTGAGACACGGCCCATGCGCTTCCCAAGGCGTTCCGCCGAGAGGGTTCGTATCTGGCTGACTTTGACCCATGTCGGTTTGGGGAGGGAGCAACTCTGGATTTCAAGAGTTAGTGGGAATCCTGCTTTTTGCGGCTGACTGGTGAGCGCCATCGCGATCACCGTGCCGGACCGCTCGTTGAATACCTCAGGACTAAGCACCAGAACCGGTCGAAGCCCGGCCTGCTCATGCCCCTTAACCGGGTTCAGGTCTGCCCAAAGGATATCGCCTCTCAGTATTCGGGCCATGTGGCGGCCTCCCCGGACATGCCTTCCTCCGCCCACGACTGCTCAGCCTTGGGGTCGAGTTTCGCACATTCACGGGCAAGCCGATTGACGGACAAACGCGTCACCTTTTCTCTGACGGCCTCCTGAATGGCACGACTACGATTGGGAAAGACATGCCGACGAACAAGCCGATCAAGCTCGCCAAGGATGTCCTGTTCCAGAGTGATAGCGATCTTTGCCACTGCCATAAACGCCGCCTCCTTCAGATCTCGGTATGACTATACATCATACCTCTCCGCGCCGACAACCCTTTTTCCATCCCGTCTCCATCTTCGCCGAATAGGGTTCATCCCCTGCCACCGCTCACCAACCGGCCGGGTGATTTCTTCCCTCATGGCCTGGTGAACAGCGCTCGCCATCTGTCACTCTCAACGCTGCGCAGCAGGCGATCGCTCGGGTCTGGTCTTAAGCCGTTCATTGGAGCTCAAACGTCACGTAGCGCCCCATCATAGCCTCCTGTTTCTTGTTCATATGCCCAGCATCCCGCGCCAGTTTCGAGCCCGCGTTAGCGACGAGTAAGCTGCACGCGGATGCTGGGTGTCTCCTTGTTGACCAGCGTCACGACGCCATTCGGCCCCACTTGGGCAACGAACGCATTACTCAAATCCTGTAGATCCGTCTTTCGCCCGCTGTCGTCAACTACAGATACGTGGTCATTCGCGATCTCGTTGACCCTGTAGAGTACGCCGTCCAATCGAACAGCGCCTCTCGCCGTGATAGAGATCGTATTGCTCATGTTCTGAATGTCAACAATCACCGCGCTCGTACGCGCATACCCGGGGCACCCATCTGCGTGAACGGGTTGAACCGCTCGACGTCGACAAGTCTTTCGTTCCAGCTCAGAAAGTACCGTTGGCGGACATCCGATTTGGAGCACGCCAAAGCGAGACAAGCGATCACCACTATGGCTGCTGTTTTGACATCATGCCACCGTCATGCCACCGGGGTCACGCATGCCACCGGGGTCACGTCTCGACAAGCGATTCCGCTGAAAAAGTCCGGCTCGGCACTGGGCCTTCGGCCCGGCGGCACACGCGGTGCAGGCAGGGGCCTTGATAAACGACGGCACTGTCAGGTTAGTACTGCAACGGCCTGGTCCGAGCAATTCGATTTCAACGGTT
>CAITUY010000067.1 GCA_903895695.1 uncultured bacterium | reverse complement strand
CGCCACAGTGCCGGTTGTGCCATGGCGCGCCAGGCTCCGGCGTTTGCCGGCGGATAGCCGCTGCGCCAGCCCACGATCAGGTCGGGGGCGCGCTCAACATAGGGGCCGCTGTACGTGGCGGCGGAATCGTACACCTCACACACGATGGGCTGCCCTGTGGCGGGGTCGGCGAGTTTCGCGAGCTTGGCGGCGATCTCCCCCTTGAGCGCCTGTGCCGCCTCGCCCCGCGGCACGATGCCCTGCGACTCGCGTCCGGCAAGGTTCAGATAGATGCCTGCCAAGCCAAAGCTGTAGGCACGTGTCTGCGACCAATCCACGTTGCGGAGGTATTCCTCGGAACCGGCATCCGCCCTGAGCACCAGATAGCCCTGATCGCGCAACCAAGCATTGACGTTCACGCCGCGGCGGAAGGAGGTAAAGCCATGGTCGGACAACACGAAAAACAAGTCCTGCGGCCCGAGCCGCTCCATCACACGCCCCAGGGTCGCATCGCAAAGCTCGTAGGCGGCGTCGATGGGGGATGGCGGATGTTCAGTGCTCAGCGGCGGGCTCTCCACATTTCTCATGAAAGTATGCTGGACGCGATCTGTTAGGTCGAAGACGCAGGCGCACAATCCGTGCCGGGTGCGGCGCAGGGCGTTCAGGAACATCGCTTCGCGTTCGGCGTGGATGTCATGGCACTGACGCAGGAAGGCATCGTCGTCGAGTACCCCCTCGGTCAACGCCCAGGTGTCCTCCGCCAGCCCCAGCGTTGCGAAGGAACCGTGGAGCTTGGCGAGATAGATGCTGTAGACGTTGGGCCATGAAATCGGCATGGCCGGGTGTTCGGGGTCAATATTCAGTGGCGTGACATAGAGGCGGAAACCTGGCTCACGTTCGACCAGCAGGAAACGGCAGATCGCATGCACGCGGGTGAAACCGCTGCGGAAGGCCAGACGCACCCAGGGCGTGTATTCCCCGGTCCGCAACCGCACTCGTTGCCCGGCGATGCGTAATTCGGCATCCAGAGGGGTAGGGCGCGCAGTCCCGTGCGCGCCGCTCTCCGGCGGCGAAGGGACTTGCCGCCCTACGGGTCCGCGGCCACCGGCCGCGGCTACAGTTACGGTAAAAGGCAGCTCCCGCTCCCGCCCCCGCAGCGTCGGTCCCGGGAGCGAAGCACGCACAACGCGCCGCCGGCCATCGCGGTCCGCCTCGACCGTCACTTGTATGAGTCGGCCGCCAGTGGTCCCACCGGCCGGTGGCTCGCTCTGGAAAACGGTGAACTCGCCCTGCGTACCGCGTACGTCAGGCGTGCACATGGCAGACAGGCAGAGGCCGCGGAAGCGTTCCGGCGGGAACGTGATCGGCACCCGCAGGATTGTCGAGAACACGCCTCGTTCGCCCAGCAGGTGCCAGAAGGGACGGCTCTTGCGGAGCAGTTCCGCACCGCTCGCCGTGATGCGGGCGGAGGAAAGCTCGGGCAGGCAGGTGCGCAGATCGCGACCGAGGAAGTCAAAGATGCCGTGCTTGCCGGGGTTCACGCCGGTGGCAAAGGTGGACCATGCCACGGGCGAGATGGGCGGGCAGGTGGTGGCAAGTTGCGTGAACGTGCCTGTGGTGCGCAGGCGGGCAAGGTGCGGCAGACGACCGGCGTCCATCAGTGCGGCCACCCGACGCGGGTCCATGCCGTCAAACCCTACAATGACACAGCGTCGGAACCGCCCGCGTGGTCTACGGCGGAACATGCCGATCAGCAGCCGGAACGGCAGACTGAAGAGCGTGAGCAGGCCGAGAGCCAGTGCGACGAACAGGATCAGGAACGATCCCATCACCGCGAAGCCGGCTCCAGGCCCAATGTAGGATAGCAAAAGCATACGTGTCAATTCTGTAGACGCGGCCGCTGGCCGCGTTTGCCGCAGTCACCGCCCACGGCTAGAGCCCCGTTGCCGGTACAACTTCGGATCGATCACCCGGCACATGGCCGCCTCGTCCAGACGGTCGCCAAGAAAGGCATTCACAGCGGCCAACGACTCTGCTGGCGCGTCGACCAAGCGGTTGTAGCTGACGCAGAGCACGCGGAAGCAAGGTCGGTCGCGCAGCCAGGCGCGGACAGCGGCGACTTCTGCCGCAAATGCGCCCACCAGCGCGTGTTCATCCGAAGGTTCCGCTCCCGCCCGCCCCAGGCGATTCAGCATCCGGGCTTGCGAGGCGACGACCTCCTTGAGATCGCGTTGCATGAAGATGATGGAGTAGGGGCGGTCGGGCGGCAGATCGTAAAGCAACCTGTACACCATCTTGACAGCTTTGCCATCGGCCTGCACCAGCCAGGACGAATCCTCCCGAGTGTGCTTGACGCGCTCAATCTCGTAGTAACCGTTCGGGTTGTCTGCGTCTGGCGTCCTCACGCCGTCGGTCAGCACAGGCAGGCCACCCGCCTCCAGGATGCGCATCATCATGGAGGTGCCGCTGCGAGGAAGTCCGGAGACGATCGTGATCATGTCGCTTGCCCACAAGGCGATGTTGCCATAAAAGCAGAATACCGAATGCCAGGCGGGTCGCGCACCATTTTCCTTTGGCCGCAGGTTCGTGACTCCTCGTCAAGGGGTCGAACTGGCGCTGGCCCGACCGCAATCTGGCCGGCACCGCCATAGACTTCCACACGAAAGTGCTCGGCACGCCATCGAAGTGGCTGGAAGGCGGCCGCCAGGTCAGTTCAACCGCTTGAGAAGTTCAGCCAGTGTTGCCACGGGCGGCCATCACTGCGAGTGGAATGGCGGGAGGTCAGGTCACCGCTTGCCGTCAGCGGGAGGGTTGGTCGGGGGGGGCGGATGGGGCATTGGTTCGGTTGGGAGCTGACCCCTCGAAGCGCTGTGATCCCGGCGCCCCTCTTTCCTCCACTGTTATTGACTCCAGATAACCGGGGATGTCCCAGGGATTGCTAAAACTCGTGGCGGCCT
>CAITUY010000066.1 GCA_903895695.1 uncultured bacterium | reverse complement strand
GGCTGCAGGCGTCAATGTTGCCACCGCGCTGATTGACGGAGCGCGTGATGGCGGCAACAATGCCGGGATGGTCGCCGGTCAGGACGTTGAGGACATAGGCATCAGCCAGCAATTCTCAAGAGATCGATGTCTACGTGGCACTCGAAGACGGCACCTATCTCTATGACGCCGTGACACACCGGCTCAATCCCGTTGCGACCGGCGATTTGCGCTTCGCTGCAATCAACCCGCGGCAGCGGGCAACGTTCCGCTCAACGGCGCCGGTTCAGTTGATCTACGTTGCCGATCTCCATCGCCTCACACACACCATCGGGTTCAAGGAACCTGGCCTACACGATCCGGAGATCCAGAAGTCGTATTACTTCGTTGATTGCGGCATGATCGGCGGCAACGTCTATTTGGTTGCTGCAGCGCAGGGCCTTGCGGCGTGGTTTCATAATTGTGACAAGGCGACGTTGACCAAAAGCCTTGCGCTGCGTCCTGAGCAGAAGGTGCTGTTCGCCCAGTCGGTCGGCTGGCCCGCGGCTGCTGAGGCAGGGAAGTGAAGACAGGGCGGCTCAGGGTCAGACCTAGAAACTAGAAAATAGGTGACGGTGACGATTGTCGGTGTTAGGGTGTTGACATGCCAAGGCCATGGAGAATTCGATACGCGGGCGCGAAGTACCATGTGACGAGTCGAGGGAACGGGCGTGCGGAAGTGTTCACCGGGGCGGCGGACTATGAGCGCTTCTTGGAACAACTTGACCATGCGGTTGAGGAAGATCGAGTGATTCTGTATGCGTACGTGTTGATGCCGAATCATTACCACCTCTTCCTGGAGACGCCGCGGGGCAATCTAACGCGGTTCATGCAGCGGTTGAACACGGCGTACAGCATGTATTTTCGGTACAAGAAGCAACGGCCGGGACACTGTTTTCAAGGTCGGTACGGCGCCAAACTGGTGGACGGGGACGAGTATCTAGTTCGACTGACGCGGTACATTCATCTGAACCCGGTGAAGGTCAAACGTTACGCGGCTGCAACAAGGGAAGAGAAGACGACCGCCTTGGACGGCTGGAAGTGGAGCAGTTATCGAGGATATGCGGGGCTCGGGCCGGCGGAGGATCGGGTGAACTATCGCTGGCTACCATTGATGGGCCGTCCTACCACGCACGGCAATCGAGCAGCCTACCGCACGTATGTGGAAGGACTGCTCCAGGAGACGGATGAAGTTCTAAAAGAAGCCGACGGCCGGAGTCGGTATGCGTTGGGCGACGAGGCGTTCCAGGAAGAGGCGGAACAAACGTTGCAGGACCAGATGCAGGACACGTATTTTGCGGAGGATGTCATTCCCGCGAAGCGTCGGTCGGTGGGCGTGGACGACGTGGAAGAGGCCGTGGCGAAGGCGTATGGGCTAGGTCGGGAGGACTTGCACAGCCGTCGCCGCCATGCCGCCGAAGCCAAGGGCGTGGCATTGGAGTTGTGCTGTCGATTGACCGACACAACTCAACGGGCCTTGAGTCTCCGATTCGGCTATGGTCATGAGAGTTCGGTTGGAAAGCAACGCCATGCAATCGCGAAGCGTCTGGCCGAAGATAAAGGATTGCAGCGTCGATTCAATCGCCTGTTTTCGAGTTTCTAGGTCTGACCCGAATGGGCACCCAACCAGCGCCCCGAAACTAGCTCGCAAAGCTCGCCGTTTCAGGCGCATCATTCGGGTGGCGGACAAAATTCTTCTGTCAGGCGGCGTGAGCGAGAGGGTTGGCACGGGTTTGGAGACGATGGGACCAGAAGTCAGCGAGCCGGCCGCTGGCGTGGATGCAGCGTAAGGCCAGGACATGTTGAGCGCCCGGTACGCCCCAGTGCATGCCGGATTGTTTGCAGCGGCTGCCGATGACGGTTTTGCAGCCGGCTTCCACGACGCCGGAGCCGATAAAGAATCCAGCTTTGCGGAAGGTGCGGTACTGCATACGGGGGGCGTTGGAGACGAAGTAGCCCAGTTCTTGTTCCACGGCGGCGGCCCGCGATGTTCCCTGGCAATCGAGACGAGTTTTGGCCACCAGTTTGTTGACCCCATTCTTGAGCAACGTCTTGGCCCATTGGTGTAATCGCGCTTTGAAGTCGGGATGCTCCTTGGACCCGAGCCAGGCGACCAGCACGCGACTGGCATGTTCCATGGCATGATAGAAATCCACGATCTGAGTACACCCCAAGAAGTAGTCCCGGCCCATACATTCGAGGCCCTCGGCCCCATCGACGAGGAAGACGACATGGGTGGCATTGCCCATTCCACGGCGCAGGGCCTCTCGGCGCAGCATGGGCGCAAACTCGCCGATGGGACCGAGGTGTGAGACATAGGAGGTGGAGTTATAGTCGCGGACCGGGTGCCCCTTTTCGTCTCGACCGTGCTGGGTAAAGACACAACCCAGATAGACCTGGCGGGTTTTGGCCGTCCCGTCGGGCTGCTTGCCTTTGCGGCCGATGAGGTCGCCCGGGCGCATGGGGATGCCCGTCCCGTCGGCGCTGACATACATAATGGGAGCCCGCTCAGCGGGTGGCGTGAGCTTGCGCTTCTGCTGCCAGGTGTGGGCATCGGGACCGATGCGTTGTACCACGCGCTGAACTTGGCGGGCCTCCACCTCGATACCCCCGGCTTCACGCAAATGGACCTGCGCTTTGTCGTAGATCTCATCCGCCCCTTCCAGACAGAGGAGGCGCGCCAAAGCCGGCGTGTAGCCGATCTCCAGTCCCAGTCCCGTGTCAGCCGGATAGTGGCCACACTTCTTGCCGGGATGGTAATAGTAGAGGCGCCGCAAAGGGAATGTGCCGAACAGGCATTGAACCTGCAATTCGACGAGCCCTTTGCACGTTTCGCCGGGCCGGGGTTGGTAGGCCGCCTCGATCCGCTCCGCCGCGACCTGTAAGAGAAATCCCACCAAGGCGGTCGCCGGTTTGAAAATCGCCGTTCTGACCAATCCTTCCAACTGCTGGACCGCCTCGCCGGTGGGAGCCGCGGCGGTGAAACGATCCATCAAGTCTTGGATTTCTTCGCTCTGCGCCAAGAAGATGGGGGCGGCAACGTCTTTTTTTTTGACCCCTCCAGGCGTTCGCGGCGGGTTTGCTCAATCACATGCTCCGTGTATTCCTCCACCACGGCCATGAACTTCCGATGATTGGCGATATGCTCAGCAACTGTTTCGACTTGATCGCGGGCAACATATCGACTGACGGTCTTCCCTTGTTCGCGGCATTGTAGGTTGTAATACGGCCCGTCCGGCC
>CAITUY010000065.1 GCA_903895695.1 uncultured bacterium | reverse complement strand
TGTCAGCTCAAACTCATAGCGTGTCTTGCGTTTCCGGTAGTGCGCCTTCATGCGGATACTTATAACCCAATAGGTTATTACAGTCAAGCCCTTTTCTAACCCTTCGGCGCAACTCTCCCCGCTTCGCTAAGGATTCGGGAAACCGGTCGCGGCTGTCGAAGTGGCTGCCAAGCCGCCGGTTGAGGCCGCCGTGCCCGTCGTCGTGGTGACGAAGCCGGCCGCCAAGCCCGAGGCACCCGCCAAGATCGCTGAAGCACCAGTCACGGAAGCAGCGGCTGTCCCGGCGGCAGTGGGCGATGTGCGCGTCAAGGTTGACGGCCTAATGGCGGCGGTGGATCGCACGGCCACGGCCCCCCAGGTCGAGATCGACACGGTGCTGGGCGTGCGTCCCGACTACCAGGTGGCCAAGGTTGCCGAGGCGGTCGTGGCGGCTGGACCGGTCGGTTACAAGGGCGCCTGGCGCGATGGCACGATGAGCGGTTACGGCACATTCAACTTTGCCGACGGCCGCAAGTACACGGGCGAGTGGGCGGACGGCGTCATGAACGGCCAGGGCGAATTGACCGTGCCCGGAAAATGGAAGTACGCGGGCGAGTGGAAGGCCGGCAAAGTCCAGGGGCAGGGCGCGTTCACAAGCGCCGAAGGCTGGAAATACACGGGGCAATGGGCCAAGGGCAAACGGTCTGGCCAGGGCACGCTGACCTGCACGGACGGCTGGGAGTTCATCGGCACGTGGGCCGACGGCCTTATGAACGGGCAGGGCACGTTGACGATGGCTGATGGAGGCAAGTATCTCGGGCAGTTCGTCGCCGGCAAGCGCAGCGGTATGGGTGCCCTGACTTACCCCAACGGCTGGAGCTACGAAGGCCAGTGGGCGGGCGATACGATGCAGGGCCAGGGGCAACTGCGCCATCCCGACGGCTGGACCTATTCCGGCGACTGGAAGAGCGGCAAGCGGAGCGGCTCAGGCGTGATGACGTACGCCGACGGCTGGCGCTATGAGGGCGAATGGTCCGATGACAAGATGAGCGGTCGCGGCAAGCTCGCGCTGCCCAAGGGCTGGACCTACGAAGGCGAGTGGAAGGCCGGCAAGATGGATGGCAACGGCGAAGCGATCCTGCGCAGCCAGACGACCAGCGCCGTCAAGTAAAGTAGCGCCTCGCAGAAGCGAAAGACACGAAAGGCGTGAAGGTTCACAACAACCTTCACGCCTTTTGTTTTGTCTTGCACGTCCGCCGGATCCGGGCGTTGGCGGCTCAGGCGTTAAGAGCGCCCGGAGCTGTCACCTCGACGCGCCGAGGCGGTAGAAGCGCTGCGTCGAGAGAGCCGGCGCCGGCCGGTTCGTGGAACCCGTATCGATCCAGACCTGGTTGGTGGTCGCGCTTAAGATGCGGGTCGCGTTCGAGAACGTCGGAGCGGGCAGTAGTCTGTCGGCCCATTCCACGTCGAAGGTCAGGCCCGAGGCGGCCGTCCACGACAGGCGCACGGCCGTGCCGGTGCTCGGCGTGATCGTGTTCAAGCTTACCGGCACTTGCTGGAAAAGGCCGTCGCTCGTCACGACCGAACCGCTCCAGCCCGCCAGCGTCACGTAGTAAACCCGGGCGCCGGGACTGATCCGTAACGTTCCGGCTCCACCCAGGCTCCAGATGTAGCACACGTTGGTGACGGTGACATCGCCCTCCACCACTAAACCGCCCAGCGTCGGGTTGGCGTCGAACCCGTTCAAGTGCGCCCCGCGATCGGCCGCGTTGAGCGACAGCCGATGCGTGGCCGAAGTCGAGAATGCCAGGGTTGCCGTGGCGAGCGACCAGGCGGAGTTCGTTGCCGAACTGAGAAAGTCCCCGGCTACGCGAATCGTCCCGCCGGTGCCCGTATCCAGCCGACCGTTCCCGGAAAGAACGACGGACGCCTGGAGTGTCGCGCCGGTGGCAATGACCACCAGACCCCGGTTCGTCAACACGGTTCCGGTGAATTGAAAGCCGTTGCCGATATCGGCCTCGCCTTGGTCGGCAACGACCACGGAGCCGGCCTGGAGCGTCCCGTTGGTCAGGGTGAGCCGGCCGACGAGTACCTGAACCGCGCCGGTCGTCATCACGGCTCCGCCATCGACGATGAATTCGTTGCCCGGGCCCGGAAGATCCCGTCCCACGGTGATCGAGCCACACCGTACAACGCCACCCGGACCGACGTGGACGACGTTGCTCGACCCGTCGGCTCCGACCGTCAGGTCCTGCTGCACCAGAAGCGTCGCGTTTCCGGCCTGAACGTCAATGCGGTTGCCGACCCCGTTGGCAAAGTCACCCACGACGGCGCTGGCGCACGCGACCGTGGCGCCGTTCGAGACCATCAGACTGTTGCGGCCGGCGTCGATGCCGACCGTGAGGCTGGCGGTGTTGGTCCAGCAGGAACCCGGGCCCGTAACCTGAACGGCGTTCGATGCAGCCGTCGAACGGGCGCCGATCAGTCCGAACGCGCTGCTGACAACGCCGGACGACTGGATGGTCAGCGTGTTGGCGGCGCCAGCATTCCCAACCACCACGTACTGGCTGTTGCTCCATAGCGAACCGGGGTCCGAAACGAAGACGGAATTCTTGTACGCGCTGGTCGTGGCGCCGATTTCTCCATACTGGTCCGCTACGAGGCCTCCGGAACTCACGGTCATTCCGTTCGAGGCGGACCCGTAGCCGACGGTATAGCCATAGCGATTGCTCCACGCCGAACTTGCAGTAATTCCTGCACTGTTCCCGAACGATTCGGGATAAAGGCCGAGAACGGTTTCAGGTGCCAGCACGCTGCCGCCGTTGCCCACTGTGGCGCTGTTCGCGGGTCCGTGCCGGCCCACGGAGAGGATTCGTCGACTCGTCCATGTCGAGCCTGGGCCGGACACGTAGACGGAGTTGGAGGACGCGCCGGCTTGCAGGCCGAGTAGCGCTTCCTCGTTGGCGACCGCAACTCCATTCGTGATCTTCACCTGATTGTTACCGCCGGCGTCGCCCACGACCAGGTCGGCGTTTAGATTCGTGGCCACCGTGAATGAGCGGACTGTATTGCTGGCCGCCCAAGAGACATTCGTGTAGAGGGCCACCGGTTCGTCGCGGGAGAGCGTGAGGGGCGAAACGAACGTGTATCCGAGGCTCGCGATCTGCTGCACGATGTTGGTGAGGTTTGTCGCACCGTACTGGGGGTGATAGTAGAAGCCGACCACTGCATCCCGCACGACGCTCAATCGTTGTGAATAAAGAATCTTGTTGGTGATGGACAGGGCTTGGCCGTTTCCATCGACCAGGCCTGGCGTGGTGGAAAAGCGGTCGATGTTCTCCGGTATGAAGGTGTTGCCATAGCAGCTTTTCTGGATGACGTACGGGAACCACTGGTCACCGTAGTGCGGGTTGGTAGAGGACACCGCATCCAGGTTGCTCTTGCTAACACCGTCTGTGAATGCGGCGAACACGCGTGCCCGTTCGTGCGAGTAGCGGTACGTTTCGGAAAAAGCGGGGTAGTCGTCCAGTGCCGCCTCATAGTGGACCGTTTCCCAACAGGTCACCGGGAAGCTGGAGGTCAACAGTTCCGTCAGGCCGTTCGTCACCCGGCCGGCGCACCACTCCCAGGAATCGTAAGGCAGGGGCGCGTTATTCGTCGCGCTCCAGAATTCGTAACCGCTGCCACTTTCGGCGTCCCCGCTTTCGTGCGTGTAGCCGTGGTCGGCGAATTCGCCGCCATCGCGCAACACGCCGCTCAGGACCCGAAGGAACGCGCGATTCTGGGACATGGGCATGTCGGCCGGATAGGAGTTCGTGTATTTCCCCAGCGGGTCGCGGTAACGCGGGATGATGCCGAACGTCGCATTCACGCCGAGTCCGTGCAGGGCTGTGCTACAGGCCGCCACCAGGCCGGTATCGGTCAGTTCCGGGGCGATATCCTCGATGCGGACCAGGCCGCGGCGGCTGAAGTTTGTCCCCGACCCCAGAATGTCGTGCAGTAGATCGGCCAGCACCAGGCTGCGATCGCCCAACTGCTGGCTGGCGAGCGGATTGTCGGCGATATACCATAAGTTCGATGAGTGTACGGCATAGGGCCAGGACAAGTGATTGGTCGTGTTCGTCGCGGTGGCCAGCGTTGTGACGAGATTAGTGTTCACCGCGATCTGGACCAGATCACTGGTCTTGACCAGATCGACGCCCTTGTAGTGCACCGTGGTATAGCCGTTTGAGACATTATAGTAATCATAGTGGATGCCGAACCGGTTTGTTCCTGAGGTGACGCCGGTTAGCGACCAGATATTGTACCCCATCCACACGATCGTGTTGGTTGACGCTAGCACGTCGTTGTTGAAGGCGGCCGGAATGTTTGTGTACTCCGATCCAATGTAGAATACCGCCTTGTAGCGAGTGAGTTGACCCGCGGTGTATGAGGTGAGGTTCGTGTAGTCGACTGTGGCCTTGAAGTGCCCCAACAGATTGCGCAGGGCATTGACCCTGATCTTGCCGTCGTTGTCAGTCGGGTTGACCTGATCGTAGTAGATCATTACCGGCGCATAGGCAATATCCCCCCTAGCCGCGGGGGCCAGGCAAACGAGGAGGGCCAACGCGGCGAGCGTAACGGGAATTCCTCCCCGCCGAATGACGCCAGACAGTTCCATTGCTGCAGCGAGAAGAATACACTACTTTGTGTACAACTAAAAGAAGGCAAACGGCATCGTGTTTTATGAACCGCCGATCTCTAACAGGCAGGCAGCAACTGGCCGCGTTCGTCGTGTGCGCCCTCGTGACCGGCGGGCTCCTTGCTCCCCTCGTGTACGGAGAGATCAAGGACGTGCTCAAGCCCTCCGACTGGTCGCTCATCCCTCTCTTCGGGGCGGGCCTCGTGTTGGCCATTCCGCTGGCTATGTTCTTCCAGAACATTCTCGCCCTGCTCGCGGGGATCATCTTCGTGGGCCTGGTCAGGCTGCTGGCCGCGTTACTTCCCAAGCGTTTCATCCCGCTTCCGGTCCGCTGCGAACTCTCGCGAGGCACCGCCCTGCTGATGTTCGCTGCTGCAATTGGGATCCTCAGCGGCCTCCTCCTGTTGGCGCTCGGCCGGCTGCGATGACTTCGCGCTTGCGCGACCCCGGGGCGGCGCGCAGGATTCAGCGCCATGAAACGAGCGATTCCCCCGATCCGGTCAGGCGGTTTGATGCTGTCCTACCGCTGCTCCTGTGCTTGCCGGCACTGCCTGTACCGCTGCTCGCCGGCCCAGCCTGATGAGTGGATCACGCCGGAACTGGCGGATCGTGTGTTCGCAGCATTGGCGCGGGAGCCGGGGTTCCGTGAACTCCATCTGGCGGGCGGCGAGCCGACGCTGCGGATGGACCTGCTGGAAGCCCTCATCCGGCAGGCCGTGGCGCGGCGTGTGCCGCTTTCCTATGTGGAGACGAATGGTGGCTGGTGCAAGGACGCGGAGACGGCGCTCGCTGGGATGCGACGGCTGAAGGCCGCCGGACTCCCGTCAATCCTCATCAGCGTCTCCATGTTCCATCACGAGTTCGTGCCGTTTTCGGCCACGCGGCACGCGGTGCAGGCGGCGCGGGAAGTGTTCGGGTCCGGCCGTGTCCTGGTCTACCTGCCCCACCTTTACGATCTGCTGTCCCGGATGCCGGATGAGGGGACTCACTCGCTGGACGAGTTTTGCCGGTATGCCGGCATTGAGCGCCGGTCGCCCGAGTTGCTTGAACTCTTCGATGTCATGCCCGGCGGCCGTGTGCCGCAGGGGTTGCGCGAGTGCTACACACCCCAGCCGGCGGAGGCCTTTCGGGATTGCACGTGTGCCGGCGAACTGCTGCGGGCCGAACACGTGCACATTGATCATCACGGCCATTTGTTCACCGGGGGCTGCGCCGGCCTCGTCGTGGGCACGGTCGACGACCTGCACCCGGCGATCGACCCCGGCCGCCACCCCGTCTTCACGGCGTTATGCGACGGCGGGCCGTACGCGCTGGCGGATCGCGAGGCGGCGCCGCGCGGGTTCGTTCCGCGTGAGAACGGGTACATCAGCAAGTGCGACTTGTGCTTCGACGCGCGGCGGCATCTGCATAAGACCGGCGGCTATGCCGAGCTGAGGCCCGGAACTTTCTACGGTCCGTGACCTCGCCCGGTCGGAGCCGTCACCGGCGATCGCGTCCGGACGGCCGCTTCGAGCCGTCGCCAACGCGCGCGGCCGCGCGGTAAAGCGCAATGACCTTTTCGGGCGGGATCTCCGCCAACAGATTGTGAATGGCGCAGAAGATATAGCCGGAGTCCTGCGCCAGGCATGGAACGACCTCGCTCACCTCGCGCTCCACGTCCGGCACGGATCCGAACGGCAGCGTGGTTTGCGTATTGACGCCGCCGCCCCACAGCGCGATGCGACCGCGCGCCTTGTCCTTCCACTGCCGATACGTCGCTGTGCCCGCCGACCACTGCACCGGGTTGAGGGCGTCGAAGCCCGACGCCATGATGCCGTCCATCAGGTCGTACACCGCGCCGCAGCAGTGCAAGAAGGTCTTCATGTGCGGGGCGATCCGGTGGACGGCTTCATTCACGCGGCCGTAGTAGGGCACGAACAGTTCATTGAAGAGACGCGGGGGCAGGATCGGGCCTGTTTGGATGCCCTGGTCGTCGGCGCACAGCATCAGCACATCCACATGGGGCGCGATGGCGGGCAGCAGGCGTTCCACGCGTTCCACGGCGTGGCGCGTGATGATCTCGTGAAAGGCCCGGATATGGTCCGGTTCGGTCAGGCAGAGCATTGAGAACCGCGCAATGCCGCCGGCGTACCCGAATCCGGCGCTGAGGCCGGTGAACATGATCGCCCGGTCGGTCGCGGCCCGGGCCCGGGCGCAATAGGCGGCCTGTTCCCGTACTTGGTCCGGCGTGGGGAGGCCGCGCTGCTGGTGCTCCTCGGCTGCAGCCAGATCGAAGGGTTCGGCGTCGTGACTCAGATCGAGTTCCTGCCCCGCTCCCGGCGCATCGAACACGTACGAGTCGGGCCCCATCAACTGCGTGCCGTGTTGGACGATAACGCCGTCGGGCCGCACCTGGAACGACTCAGGCCGTTGGACCAGCGCCGGCAGCCGGCCGTTGAAGTCGAAGGGAAGCCAGCGCGCGGGCTCGTCGAAGGCGTTTGTGCAGGCCGTGCCCATGACGGTGATCACGTCGCAATCCAGCGCGTCCAGGACGTCGCGGTCGGGCAGTGCCAGCATCTGCCCGGTATCGTAGACCCTCGGCAGACGGGGCGGCAGCCCGAGCGCGGCGACGAGTTTCGGGTAAGCGAAGCAACTGATACCCGTGGATGGCATCGCGGATAGGTCCTTGGGCAGTTGGTCGGGTGCACGGAATTCCAGCGCTGCCAGCACACGTTCGCGACGGGTCATGGGGATGGTCTCCTGTTGTGACGAAGAACGCTGACTCCCTGGTGGGGGAACCGTGATCGGGTTGCATTCATTTGATCCGCTTCGTGTAACGAGTTTCTGGCGATTAGTCACGGTCTTTCAGTTTGCCTTGCGATGGGCGGTCGGGCGGGATTTGGGTGACAGCATCCACCGTTCACTGTTTACTGTGGACGGGTCAGCGATCTCAGCCGCCTCTATTGGGTGGCAGCCAAGGAGTTGAGCATGCATAGGAGCATAGCGCGTGCATTGAGGACAGTGTGGGGAGTCCGTGTCGGGGTTTGTCTGGGCGCGACAGCGATCGCCCTGACGACTCCGGTGCGAGCCGCGGACGCGGCGGGCCCAGCCGTGTTCACAATCACCACCAACGTCGTACGGCCCGCCGTCAGCGTTCCGCCGCTCGGTGTGAACGGGTGGGGCGGTTGCGGCGCCGTGGAATGGGCGGCCAACAACTTCATCCAGAACTCCGGGAACGAGCCCGTGGTCTGGCGCAATTTGCACCGCGTCAAGGCCTGTGGTCCCGGCTGGTTCGAAATCGATGGGCCCGGCACCTCCTGGTACGATCTGTGGAACAGCGGTTTCCTGAGCGGCGCCGACTTGCGGATCTACCGGCTGGTCAACAAAGACGGACAACGTCTGCCCGTCCGGTCTGATGGCGGCAATCTTGAACTGGCGACGGCCGATCATGTCGCGGCGGTCGGCAAGGGCCGGGTCATACCCGAGGGCGATAAGGACTTCCCGGATGGCGGCTGGGTTGCCAGCACCTACGCTCCCGTGTTCCCGAACGCGTGGGTGCGGCACGGCAATCTGACGGCTACCGACGCCGCGGGCGTCGAGAATGGGAAGACCTACTGGTATACCGTCGTGGCCGTAACAGCCAGCAATGTGGAGTCGGATCTATCCCCCGAAACGAACGCTACGCCCGAAGCCACGGCTGAGGCCGGGCCGCACTTGATCGTTGCCACGGCTGACGATCAGGCGCCGCCCGCGCGGCCCGGGGCCGATTTTGATCTGGCCCCGAAAGTCGTGGGCGGCCAGGCCCCCTTCACGTGGCGGAGCGTGGATGGCGTCGGGCGGGCTGCGGCGCTGCCGGCCGGGTTACGGCTCGACGTGTCCACGGGCCGCGTGACCGGCCGGCCGGAGATACCCATCGAAGACGTAGTGTTGCGGCTGCAGGTAACGGACATGATGCGCCGGAGCGACGCCCGCAACTGGGTGATAAACCCCGCGCCGCCGCACCCCACTGCCGCCGGGCTCAAGCCATTGCCGCCGACCGACCTCAAGGCCGAGGCCGGCAAGGGCTGCGTGACGCTGACGTGGGAGCCGAGTCCGTCGCCCGGCGTCGTCGGGTACCGCGTCAAACGTTCCACCGTGCCCGCGGCCAGGCAGGCGCAGCGCGTGTACGTGACCCGGGACACGCCGCCGCTGGCACCGTGGGACTACGTCACGGTCGAGCGGCGTTTCGACCCGTTCCTGATGCGCTATGTGAATCCGCGCGTCCGCGGCATGAGCGGCTCGGCGGACGTTCCGGAGTGGTACTGGCAGAAGGGGGGCGTGGGCAACCTGGTGTTTGCCCTGGTTCCCCACCCGAAGCCCGTGCCCGCGGCCATGGTTGACCCGGGCGAGACTTGTCTGCAGATTAAAGCCGGGCCCGGCGCCCAGTCGATTTTCCAGTATACGTTCATCGGCACGCAGGAAGGCGGAGAATCGTTGTGGTACGGCCAGCTTGAACCGGGCAAGTCCTACCGGGTTGAAGCCTGGATGCGGCAGGAAGCGCTGGCTGGAGACGGCGTCGTGACGTTCTCGTTCGGCAAGGGCTATTCCGGCCTCAAGCAAACGTTCAAGGTCACGGGCGAGTGGGCGAAGTATACAGGTGATTTCGTCGGGCCGGCGCGGCCTGAGAAAATCCTGCACTTCGGCCCCCAGTTCGCTTTCACGGGGCCCGGCACGCTGTGGTTGGACAACGCCCGCGTGTTCCGGTGCGACCGGCCCGAGGCGGCCGAGCGACCGTATGTCCCCAATGCGACCGTGCTGGACGAACTGCTCCGCTCCCAGCCGGCCGCTGGCCCGAAGGGCGCGCACCGCATCTGGTTTCTCGACCGCAATGCGACCATGGCGTCGCTCTTGAGCTGGCACGCCAACTCCCGCGTCAACGTCGACTGGCGCACCGATATCAACGCCACGACGCGCATGACCGTGCCGATGGGGTTGATGTTCGATCTCGAGACCGGGCCGGATGCGGCTTCGCGCATGCGGCCATGGCTGGTGATGCAGCACATTCTCCATTCCGAGGCGGACTGGCTGGCGTTTGTCGAGTATCTGGCCGCGCCCTATGATCCGGCCAGCGATACACCGCAAACCAGGCCCTGGGCCTACAAACGTTTCCAGCAGCGCGGCACGGGCACTCCCTGGACGGACGAGTTCCCGGGACTCATCATCGAGTTCGGCAACGAGACGTGGCACAACGGCGTCTTTCCCGACTGGCTGGGCTTCAGCACGCGCAATTCCGTGCACCAGGGCGGCAAGGAGTACGGGTTGTTCACACGCTATCTGTGCGAGACGATCATGAAGAGCCCGTACTGGCGGACGCAGCACCTCGATCGCAAGATACGCTTCGCCCTTGGCGGAAACTACGACGGTGGACCCGGCCCGGATGGCTCGGTCCACGGCTACGGGGAGGAGGCCCTGCAGGCCAACCCGTATGCCACGTTGCTCGGGCACGCGAACTATGTCGGGCCCAAGTGGGAGACCGGCGACTATTCCGCCCGCCGCTACGACGACCACGGCGTGCAGGAATGTCTGCTCAGTTTCCTGACCGGCCCCGAGGCCGGGGAACGCCAGATGGGCGCGGCCCGCGACGCGCTGGCCTCGGCGCATCACGTCTATGACATCGCGGCCTACGAAGGCGGGCCGGGCGGGTTCGCGCTGCCGGGCAAGGCCGGCCCCGAACAGGTCGAGACGAACGAGAAATACGGCAAGTCGTTGGCCCAGGCCGTGGGTGCGTTCGACGCGTGGATGCGGAGTTACCGTTACGGCTGGACCGAACAATGTTTCTTCAGCTATGGCGAGGGCAGCCACTGGAACAGCCATACGGTATTGGCCGATGGGTTCCGCCCGGTCCCCGCCTGGCTGGCGCTCACGTTGCGTAACCGCTATGCCTCGGGCGATCTCATGGCCGTGGAGGCGACCGGCGTTCCTGAGTTGGTGCGCGGCAAGGCGTCGTATCCGCTGGCCGGGGCCTACGCGATGCGCGACGGCACCCGCTGGACCGTGTTCGTTGTCTCACGGCGATTGGACGGCAACCACGACGGGCAGGACTTCGGCGACGGTTGCACGCCGGTGACACTCGCGTTGCCGTTCGGCAAGGCCGGCCGTATCACGCTGCACACGTTGACCGGTGATCCGCGTCAGACCAACCGCGACGCGCTGAACGTCACGCTCCAGAGCCGCGATTTACCGGTTTCCGCCCCGCGGAATGGCACGCTGGCCATCGACGAGCAAAGCGGCGGCACGCGGGGTGGGATGCCGCCGGGGTCGATTTTCGCGTACGTATTCGAAGACACGGCCGGCAAGTGAGTCCCGCGGTGCGTGGTTTCACCTCGACGCGAACGCCGGACCGTCAGGGCTCGATTCGCATCAGATAGCTGGATGTCGTGGAACCCCCATCGACATTGGTGCCGCTGCTCGCCAGAAAGTAGGCGGGGCGGCCTTCGATCGTCATTACGCGCGGGGCCTCGAACCGGTTCGGAAATCCCGGTTCCCACCAGATCTTGACGCGGCTCGGGTCGTACGACTTGTAGTAGGCCGGTATCAAATCGACTGCAAGACTGGCCTTGTCGAAGGGGAACGACAGCCCATCTTCTGAAACGAACATGGCCACGGCTCCCGGTACGCCGGTCACATGGCCGAAGAAATCGGTGCACAGCAGGCAGACCCGATTGTCGTGGACGAAGGCGCCCACATCCTCGACGGTCACGTGTCCGCCTTTCCTGCCGGGCATCGGCTGCTGGAAGGCGGGCTGATCCATGATCCGCCACGGTCCTTCCGGGCGATCCGCCACGGCCACACCGATGCAGTCGGTCCCATCCGGTCCCCAGTTCGGGAGGCCATAGCCTGAGGGACTGCCGGGGCCGGTATGGAAATAGGCAAACCACTTCCCCCTGAACGGGAGCATCGAGGGGACGTGAATGGCCGCTTGATACGTGAAGTGGTGAGGATCTTGGGACGGGCTGAGCACCTCGCCCACTTTCCGCCAGGGACCATCCAGTGAATCCGCGACGGCCAGCCCCCCTCGCCAGATATGTCCGTCTCCCGTGGCCTCCACATTGTGTAGACTGCAGTGACCGTCCCCAAAGGTACTGATGCCGTTGTACATCATGACCCACCGGTTTCCGTCATGGTGGACGGTTGGATAGATCATCGACGGGTCGAATTCGTCTGCGTTACCCCTGCGCAGCGGCACATCGGCGAGCCGGTAGGGGCCTTCGGGTCGGTCGGCCGTGTAGTGCGCGATTTCCGCGCATTTGCAGAGGGCCCAGGCGATATGGGCGTTGTTCTGCCTGATGGTTTCGCTTGCGACCCGCTCGCCAAACAGGTGGTACCGGCCATCCGGGCCCTGCAGGCCGAAATGGCTCCAGGTAAAGAAAGCCGGATCGTTGACAAGATATCCCTGCCACTCCATCCGGTAACAAAAGTCCGCGGCGGGCACCTTTGCCTTGCTGCGGAACCCGCCGAGGTGCATTCCTGTTGATTGGGTCATCCCTGGACTCCTTCATTCTGGTCACTTGCTGGGCACTTGACACTATCTTGTCGACCTGCACTGATTACACTACAGTGGCCGCCATCCATCAACCAAGGAGCGTTCCCGTTATGAAACTCGGCGTCAGTTCCTACAGCTTCAGCCGCCTCGTCGGCGACAAGACCCTGAAGCAGATTGAAGTTATTGCCAAGGCCAAAGAAATGGGCTTTGACGTGATCGAATTCTCGACCATTTCCGTGCCCGAGGGCAAAGCCCTGCCTGCATTCGCGAAGGAGCTGAAAGCCGAAAGCGAGCGCGTGGGCCTGCCGATCGTGAACTACACCATCGGCGCCGACTTCCTCAACGGCAGCAACGGCAATCTGCAGGCCGAGATCGACCGGGTGAAGCGCGAGGTGGACGTGGCCAACATCCTCGGTGTCAAGGGGATGCGGCACGATGCCACCGGCGGCTATGCGGCCTCCCACAAAGGGCCCCGGGGCTTTGACGATGCGCTGCCCACCCTGGCCAAGGGCTGCCGCGGGGTGACGGAGTATGCCGCCACGCTGGGCATCCGGACCATGGTTGAGAACCACGGGTTTTTCTGCCAGGACAGCGCGCGGGTTGAAAAGCTGGTCAACGGCGTGAACCACCCCAACTTTGGCGCGCTGGTTGACGTGGGGAATTTCCTGTGCGCGGACGAGAATCCCGGCGAAGCCGTGGGGCGGTTGATGCCCTATGCCTTCCACTGCCACGCCAAGGATTTCCACGTCAAGCCGGGCACGGCGTTCAACCCCGGCGCCGGGTGGTTCCTGTCGCGCGGAGGCAACTACCTGCGCGGCGCCATCATCGGCCACGGCGATGTTCCGCTGGTTCAGTGCCTGCGCATCTTCAAACGCGCGGGGTATGACGGCGTCCTCTCCATCGAGTTCGAGGGGATGGAGGACGTGCTCCTGGGCGTTGCGACCGGACTGGCCAACTTGCGCCGCCTGGTCGAGGAAGTGAAGTAAGCTTCGATTCCCGGGGACCCCGCTGCGAGTCACCACAAGGTGAAGGCGCAACCGTTGGGGCAGTTCGGTGAGCGGCGAATGGGGAGACAGCACGTGGACAGCAAGACGAGGGTCCGGGAAGCCCAGAGAGTTATCATCGATCATCTCGCGCAGTGTGAGGCGGCGATTGCGAAGCTATACGCAACCTATGGCCGAATGCTTCCCGAGATGGGAGAGGTCTGGCAGACACTCTCCGCCGAGGAAGACGATCATGCGCGGCTCCTGAAGTCAATGCACACGCAGTTGGACAACGGCAACGTCTTCTACAACCTCGGCCGGTTCGACAAGCAGGCCACCGATGCCCTTATCGCGAAGGTTAACGCGGAAATTGCAGCCGTCAGGACGCACCCCGTCTCCGCGTTGAAGGCCATCACCGTGGCCCTCTCCATTGAGACGTCCATTTTGGATGCCCACTTCTATGAGATCGTGACCTCTGATGCCCCCGAGTTCACCGTGATTGCCGACCATCTCTCGAAGGCAACGAAACGGCATATCGAATTGGTTAGAGAGCAGATGATGAAGCACCAACCGAAGCAGACCGACTGATTTCGCATGAAAGATGGTGGGCGAGGCGGGATTTGAACCCGCAAACCTTGCGGCACAAGATCCTAAGTCTTGCAAAAATTGCCACATTATGTGGCTTTTTAGATGCTGTTGACATTCTGTTGACATTCTGCCTATACTCGCCGCCATACATCCATCAGCACCGTCTTGTGCCTGCTGATGGTGGCGAAGGAGGGCGGCATGGGCAAGCACAGAGGCAGGCATCGGATGCGCACGGAGTACGAGAAAGGCTTTGCCATCCGCGAATGGACGAAACGTCCGGGCTATTACGTTGTCGACTTCCAGATCTCCGGACGACGGGTTCGAAAAGGTTTCGCAGCCCTCGACCAAGCAAAGACCTTCTGCCAAGAAAAACGTATCGAAATCACGAACAAGGGGACCCAGACCCTCAACCTTCCCGAGAAGGTACGCGTGGATGCTTTGGCGGCCATGAAGGTTCTGCAGGGCACCAACGTCAGCATTCTGGAGGCCGCAGAAGACTATATACGGCGTCACCCTACCACGCAGGGCGAAACCGTCCGGCAGACGTGCGACAGGTACTTGGATGTCATGCAGGCTAATGGGCGCCGCTCACTTTCGATCTACGAAAAGCGCCTGAAGTTCAACGCGCTCTGCAAGGCCATGGGTGAAACGTCTACGGATGCGGTTGACGAGGCAGACATCCGCGTATGGGCAGAGGCCCGCGGCGTGGGCGGCACTACCACAGAGGCGTACATCGGTGCTGGGCTATCGCTATTATCGTTTTTCCGTGGCAAACTAAAGAGCCGCGGAAGCAGTGACCAGAAACCGCCGGTGACGTGGGACGTGAAGATCGTTGCGGATCTATTCGTAAAAGCAGAGGAATCTGTTCCAAGAATCATTCCTGCCCTGACAGTTCTGTTCTTCGCCGGCATACGCCCGCACGAGATGATGAGGCTTTCATGGGCAGAGATCGACACGGCCGCCCGCTTGATCCGGTTGACCGGCGAGCAGACCAAGACGCGCACTATGCGTAACGTCGACCTGTCTGATAACGCCCTGGCGTGGCTGATGGCCTACCAGGGGACCGGCCTGCTTGTGAAGAGCAGGACTGCGTATCGCCGGTTGCAGGTAAAACTCATGGAAGCGTGCGGGCTCGCCGATTGGCCCACGGACGTTGCACGCCACACCTTTGCGACCATGCACTACAACGCCCACCAGAACGCGGCGGCAACGATGGCGCAACTCGGGCACTTCGGGAATCCCCAGACGTTCGTGACGCACTACAAGGGCGTACAGGCATCAGTTGCTGACGTTGCAGCCTTCTGGAAGATCATGCCCACCAAGAAGTCACCTGCCGCACCCAAGGCCAAGGCGAAGTGAGTTATGCGTCACCCCCTGGGTGCGTGAATCATGAATCACCCACAACTCAGCACGCTCACGCCCGAGTACGTGCTCTTCGACCGGCTATCCACCCATTCAAACTCCTTTCTTCAGCTCGGCCATTTTCGTCTTGAGTCGGTTGCTCGATGCTTTGAGAAGGCAGGATAAAAAAGGCGGCGGAGGATGCCCCCGTCGCCCCGGCATGCTTGTCCACGCCATGACGCTACTCGCCGACCGCCATCGTCCGGAACCTATTCATCGCCGCGTCCAGATCCGCCGGTCTAAACAGGCAGACCCGGTGTGACAGCTTGATGAAGGGCACGATTCGCTTTTGCATCCAGTCCGTCAAAGTCCGGATCGAGATACTCAGGTACCGTGCCGCGTCGGCCTTTCGTAGGTACGCTGGCGATACGACCCGCGTCACTTGTTGTTGCTTCATTGCTTACGCCGTTGAGATGTTCATCAGATCCTCCATCAGGCTCGTGAGCCATATATATGCGTGACCGCGCAGTCCTTCGGACCGGTCCACGCGGACCTGTCACCCTCCAGACGCGCCATACAGAGCCAGTCGTCGTTTACATGGTGCCCTCCTTTCCGTTGTTCACAAGCATTGTTCGTCAGGGGCCCGGGGGGCTTTCTCGGCAGACTCCTCTGCCTTCAGCTTACGCATCAGCCGCGCGGCCGTAGCCTGGCTGCAACCGACCGCCGCAGCCACTTCCCGCGTGGTGGCCTTCGGGTGCTGGTCCACGTAATCCTGGACCGCGCCCTCGTATCCGGATTCGCCCGGTGGTGACTGATTGTCGGAGATCAGCCAGTACGGATTCTGATGGTCCGCGCTATGTTGGACGAAGAGCTGGCGGACCGGGCCATCCTGATCGGGCATCTGGATACCCGTCTGTTCCGCCCCTTTGCCGAACGTCAGCCTGAACCGGTCGGTCTCCTGCTGGACCGGGACCAACTCCATGGAGCTGCGCGCCCAGTTGGGCAGCGTAGACGTGCCGGTTGCCAGATAGGCGGTCTCCCGCGCGTTCAGGTTCTGGCTACGCGGTTTGCCGGTATGGCAGACCAGCAGCAGGGCGCAACGGGCCCGCCGGATCGCCTGCTCGACCGGCCCGATCCACTCCAAAAAGCCATGGCTGCCGTTAAGGTCCGTACCACCCGCGTACGCCTGATAGGGATCGATCACCAGCAGGTCAGGCCGATGCATGGTCAGCAAGGGCGCCAGTTCGGTCGTGAAGGCACGCCCGCTCAATCCATAGAGGTGACGGACCACCAGGTTACGCTGGACTGTCGCTGGGTCGGCGTTGAGATGGCTGACCAGCGACAGGACGTCACGTTTCATCACATCAACCGCATTCTCGGCCTGCAGCACCAAGACACTCACGGGCCGCGGCACCTTGATCTTGCCCAGCAGGTCGATTCCGGCCGAGCAGCTGACTGCCACCTGCAGCGCCAGGATGCTCTTGCCCAGTCCGGTGCCGCCGGTCAGGAGGGTCCCGCTACCGCGGCGCAACCAACCGGTGCCGGCCAGAATGTCTGCCGGATCCGGCGCGTAACCCTGCAGGTCCTGCAATCGCCACTCCGGAAACCGATCCAGCATGGTGGTGCCCCGGAGTGTCGCCAGCTCTGCGGCGTGTTCGATCGCCTGCACGATCTGCTCAGTCGCGGTACCGGGGGTGGTCAGCGTGGAGGCGCAATCACGCGCGTAACGCTGCCTGAACAGGTAGTCGCCTACCTGATGGGCATAGTACGTAACGTCACCCGGGCCACTGCGGATCAGGTTCAACACGTCGGTGAGGCGAGTGGGATCTGGTTCAGGTGATAACTCACCACGCTGCAGGGCAGCCCGCAGCTCAACAGTCAGGGAGTCCGCTGTCATCAGGTGGCCAGTGTCAGCATGGTAGCGGGCAGCCGTGCCGTAGATGGCCCGACAGGCTGCACAGCTCAGATCCTCGGGTTCCATCTGCTGGCTGAGGCGTTCCATCAACTGCGTATCACCTACCACGGCCCTGACGAGTCCGACCTCAAAGTCAGCCAAGGCGTCTACGGGGCTGGTGGGCTGCACTGGCAGGCCGGCACCCGTAACCGTCATGGTGGTGGCCGGAAGCGTAACCACTGTGGTATCGGGTACGGTCATGCTGTCATCAACGCCGGTCGTGTCGGCCGCTGTACCAGTAACCATTATCGGTGTGGCCGGTGTAGGGGGCACACACGCAACGGTCATCGGTGTGGCTGCAAGCGCAACCGTTACGGTATTGGATACGGTCTGGCTATCAACCGCCACGTCAACCAGTGCGGGTACGCCAGACGGCAAGGTAGCAGCCTCACTATCCCACACGGGCCGTGTCACCTGCTCACTTGGGATGGGATTCATGGTCGTGCTCATAGGTGGCTGACCTTTGATCCGATGGCACTCCTTATTGCGAGGGCCAGCAACCGACGATGGCAATGGGCAGCCGACTTGTCGCAGCCAAGCAAACAGGGGCGATCGAACTGGCCGGCAACACGACACCAGACCATCATCATGCTTCGATCTTCTGCTATCCCCCTGTAGCGCTCGACGAATCGGTTCCAGTTCTGGTCAGCCCTGAACCGCGCCAGCATCTTCGCGGTGGGCGCAAACCTGAGCTCGTGCCGGTACTGAACTCCCTGGCTGTACGATAGATCCCTGATCTGCATCCCCGATGCAAAACGGTACCGGGGGCCTTCGGTCTGTAACCTGACATCAATGATGGCATCAATCCTGTGCATTCTGAGCAGGCCGATGAATCGCTCGTACGTCATACCGGTCGTTCCAACTGTGTAGATCGTTTGCATTGAATTACCTTCCTGTGGTTGATCTGGACTCTGTGTTGTCCCACTTAGCTATGGTTCGGTTTTGCAGTGCATAGTCTTTCACCACACAGACCGGCCGTGCGTTCGTCATGATCCGGCACACCTGACAACATCGCGGGCGACCGGTGTACGGTGTTGGAGATCCTGCGCGCTAGAATTACGCGCCTCTTCAGATCCGCCACCCTCAACCTGCGCGCTCAGGGTACGCAGATCATCCACCCACTCTTGCTCCCCCGTACGCAGCGCTACCACCCGGGTGGGGGTGATCACTACATCAGCTGGGTGGCCCTCCGCCCACTCGGGCCAGCCACTGACCTGTTGGGCATCTGCAGCCAAGGCGATGACCAGCACTGACCCAAGCCGCCACCCATCCGGCAGCCCATCCCGCCAATCCTCAAGCCGCCCCTCAGTGCGGCAGCTATCCAGCGCCATTACGCGCTGCCTACCAGCCTCAAAGGCATGGCAACCCACGACCACAACGTCTACGCCGCCACGGTAAGGCGCAGCCTCAGGCGGTAGATGACTCAGCCGGAGGACCGATCGCCCGCCTAGAGGGCTGCTAGGGCCGCTGTAGGGGATGCTAAGGAACTCGCGCCCCCCACTGGTTGGCACTATCAGCTGACGGCCAGCTGCCAATACTGCTTCGCGCATCGGCCCCAATGCGGCATCACGCATGACCAGCCATCTACCCTGTGCCACAACCGCCAACGCATTCTGTGCCGCCAAGGCAGCGCTCTTGAAACAGAGGAAGTCAGTCGGCAGGGGATACTGCTGCCATGCTGTCTCACCAGCAGCCTTCAGTTGCTGGCGTACCTGCTCGATCAGCTGCTCTGCAGTCATACATCCCCCTGCAGGCCGAGCTGGTCTCGCCCCCCGGCGGGCGCACCGGATGCTGCGCATCCGTTACACAACGGGGGCTCGACACCCCTCTGGCTGGTCGATTGGGCATCGACTTCAAACGTCTGATTCTGGAAGGGATCAGTATCGAGACCCATCTGCCTCAGCAGAGCCCCCGTAGCACCCCTACGGCGCTCATACCTGGGTGCATCAGGATTACGTACCGGTTTGGGATTCAGCTTGATCAGACGGCTGGAGCTATAACGGCGCCCGATCGGTAGGCCGCTCAGTACCGACCGGAACATGTCCAACAACATGTAGTTGATCACCCTGTGCTCCGTACCGGGCGTAATGGCTTCCAGCTTGGTCTGGTGGGCGCCAGTAAGGTGACACCACGTCCGGCGTAACCATTCGCGATCAGTCCCATAGTGGGGGGCGCGGCGGATGTCACGGTTGACCAAGAGGTGGAGGTGTGGGTTACCGCGACGGCCAACCCCAACCATCCAGCAATACTGGAGACCATCGAAGGTACGCCGGGCCTCACTGAGGAACCGGCTAGCGTACCGGCTGAGCAGAGCAGCAGCCGAAGTCGATGACCGTAACGTTAGGGTTACGAAATAGGTGAGGTGGTGGACACAGCAGGCCTGGAGGAGCGCCTGGAGCATGGTCTGATAACGGATGCGAACACAGGTACGGCACTGGAGGGTGTGACAGTACGCATGACTGTACCGTGTGCCAGTGGGTGTACGGGTTTCGAGATGGAAGCCGGTACGGGTGTTATGGAGGCAGTCGTAAGGTAGTTGTTGTATAATATGACCTATACTCTCTCTATCAAGACCCGCCGCCTGCGCGTCTAGGTTGGTCGTTTCCATGGGGTGCTCCGGGTGGGTGAGGGGCGTCACGGGCAGGCGATCGACCCTGCCCGTGACGCAGCTTTGGGTTAGCCCTGTTGAACCTGTTTCGTCCGGGAGAGGGCGAGAAACCGGTCCAGGTCGGACTTGATCAGCCGGGTTGACTTACCCACTTGGATGGACGGCAGCGTGCCGGCGCTGACCAACCCTCGCAACTGTTCGAGACTGAGCCCGAGCCGGTCAGCCGTCTGCTGATCGACGCAGTACTTCGGTTCGAGCAGCAGGAGGCGCTCTAAGCCATCCATGATCGGGCTGCCGCGGTAGTGCTGGCGGAGGACTCTTTCCAGTTCGGTCGCGTCGTAGTGGATGCGCCCATACGCTTCCTGCCGGGGAATAAGCTCCCACTTGCGCGTGAGCCCCCGCAGGGCGCCCCGGGTCAGTCCCGTCAGGAGCCCGACCGTCGGACCCGGTAGCAGGCAGGGCGTCTCCGGCCGGCTCAGCAGGTCGGCGATCATCATGGCCAGCTCAGCCTCCTCACAACCCGTGGGTGCAAAATACGGCAACTGTCTGGCACCCCCAGTGTCCCACTCCCCCGCGATCAAGCGCTTACGCACGTCAACCAGGGTTTCAGAGAGGTATTGCCTATCTAGGGCGACATGCTCGCTATGGCCGGGACCGTTAGCCATGAGGCAGCTATTGAGTCTGTCGACCAACTGGAGAGCGGTAGGGCGCCCCATAAAGAGGACGCGTAACCCTTTGGACAGTTGCATGCCACGCGGGGTGGTGCTGAATACGTTGATAGGTGCGGCCGCTGGGGCCGGAGCCGCTACGGGCGGCCGGGGTATGATGAGATCTGATTCGTTCATGGTGCTGTTTCCTTTCTGTCCCGCCTTAGGCGGGCTGGTTGAGTTATGCTATTCGGTCCTAAGTACAGTTCGTATCAACGGCTCGAAACCTTTCAGCGGGCAGCGTAACCTCATCGCGATCCCGGACTCCGGACAGTGTTCGCCATGGCGACCGGTGTGCGGAGTCCAGGATCCTGGGATGTTACGCTGCCCGGTTGGCCTCCCTGACTGGTCGCCGGGTCAGATGGGGATGGTCCTTAACGCTCAAGGCGGCTGCCGACAGCACATCGGTCCTGAGCAGCACCGTGGCCGTACCAACCCGTATTGAGGGCACCAAGCCGTCCTGAACGCGTTGCCGCAACTGATCGGTGCTAAGGCCAAGCAGTTCGGCCGCATGTCCATCCAGTGCGCACTTACGTTCAAGGAGTAAGACCCGGGCCCGGCTGCTCATGGTCGGGCTGCCGTTGTAGTGACGGCGGAAGAGGCCTTCCAGTTCGGCGGCGTCATAGTAGAGCCGGCCAGATTCCCGACGGGGGTGAAGCAGCCCATTTCTGGCCAGTCCGCAGATGGTAGATCCGGACAATCGTGCGAGAAGCTCGACGGTAAAGGCAGGCAGCAGTGCCGGCACCTCTGGTCGCCTCAGTACGTCAACGATCGATCGGGCCAGCTTTGACATTTCGGTGTCCTTGGCAGTGGGCAGCAATCGCAGCAACTGCGCTGCCGTGGCGAAGTTACGCTGACCGGCGAGCAGCCGCTTGCACACCCAAAGCGCATCAGCGTCAGGCGAGTCCGAACGCGCACTGGGCTTTATGCCTTGGGCAATGAGATTGCTCAGGCGGCTCGCGAGAGTGGTAAGGATGCCGCCCACACCGCCCCACAGGTGATCGGCGGCCGACGGCACAGTTGGGAGGCCTGTGGTGGTGGACGGTACGTTGGCACGCGCGGCCACAAGGGCCGGAGCCACAGCGCTGGGCTGGGCCGTTGGAAGTGAGAGTTCGTTCATCGTAGGTTTCCTATCTTTCCGGATGACACGGGATGCTTGAGTTGCGCAGGTCTGCAGTGCGCGCGTTAACGCGATGCCAATCGCCACTCATGTTCTTTCGAATCGGGGTGGGTCGCCCACCCCTCTCCGCCATCCCGCATCATCCGGTTCATTTCTGGCCTTCAGGGACCGATCGTGTCGTCGTACACAATGCCGCCCACGTGGATAGAAGGCGTATCGGTACGGCCGTCCCAGAGGGTTAGCAGCCACCCGTCCGTTGTTGGAACCGTCGTTGCCACGATCGTGCCCTTCTTGGGCTTACCGCCGGCACGGTCAAGAACCCCGACTGCGAGGAGCCCCGCTGCAAGGACCTGCGACGCGGTCTTACCGCCTTGCGAATCCTCTTTCACGATGTCGCCTGCGGTTCTGTTGTTGCAGGGGGAGTCTGCGAAGAACACATACTTGGCATCCATTGCTGGACCCACCCCCAGTAGCCGCGCCACCGTTTCATGGGCGGTCTTGCTCAGCCACTCCTTCATGTGTGTCGAAAATTCCTTCATTTTGACCTCCGCATGACTCGGGATTCCTGGTTGATCGCTGCGCCATTGCCGTGCCGGCTGTAGCCGAACACCACGACGGCGTCATCCGGGCAGTAGCAGCCTTGAACCATCAGCCCGTATGCGTCGACTTCGTCGACCTCCGTCGTGGGCACGCACCGCAGTGCTTTGCGCAAGCGTTCGCCGTTTCGCTTATGTTCCGCATAGACGGCAGCCCTAAATGCCTTGGCCCCCTTCCATCTGCCGTGGATCTGGATGCCGCCCAGTTCATTGAACTCGACACCATCAAACCGAAGGTGAGCGCACTTGCCGCTCGGCATATCCTCATCCGCCTTCATCCAGACTGCCCGGCATACCGGACAGCGCACCGTTCGATCCTTCTTTCCGTCAAGAGACCTCGTACGATTAACTCTCATTGCTCATTCCTTTCTTGTTTCTGTTTCCTCAATTGGTCGTGTAACAGTTCATGAGGTCCACCTCGCCGACCCACACGGCAGACCAGTATTGAGTCCACGACATCACAACAACTGGTGTGACGGGCGCGACTTTCTGCTCGCCGGCGCGCGCGCCCACACCGGCTTTTGAATTGATGTTGTTCATCGTCATGTTCTCCCTCTAAAGACTATTCGAAGAGTGCTCCGGCCTTCTTTCAGATGGTGGTAGCGGTCACGATGGGCACGGTGTCGAGCGTCGTTGCGGGGATGATTGAGGTGGCCGTATCTGAGCCGCAGGGGCTCGCCTGATGGGCACTGGTCGTCTCAGGCCACTCGCTCACCCGGTTCCACCACTTGAGCAGCCAAGCGGCATGCTCGGCCGGATCAGCCACCCCTGCGTAGGCCGTCTTCCCGCCCAGTACCTCTTTGTCAGGCCATAGATGCAGCCGTTCCGCCAACCCGACCTCGGCCGCTACCCGCTCGACCATCTTGAGCGTACGCAGGGAATACGCCGGAACCTCAGCCGCGTTCTCGAAGAGGTCCATGCGGCTGTCCACGACCAATTCAGCAGCGCGCTTCCGGATGCGTTCGAGATTGCCGCCGCGTACGTTGAGCGACTCGCAGAAGACGGTGCAGGGCTTAACCTGCGCAATGGCCTGCAGAGTCCTGCGTACGTCGGCCTCATCGCAGTGCGGCGGGACGGGGGCAAACGCCACGTACACGTTCACACCTGCTGCGCTTGCCTTGCGCAACATCTCCAGCCGCCGTTCCGCGTCCGGGACATGCGGTTCGTAAAGCTGCCCGATACTGCGATCCAGCGTAACGATGCTGGTGCCCAGGAGCAGGCGGGGACCGTACGACACCAGCAATTCCAGATCGTTCTCCGCCAATGTGAATCGGCTTTGGATACGAACCCGGAGATCGGACTCATCCCGAATGATCTCCAGCGCCTTGCAGACCATGTACGCGCGATACGCGTTCAATTCCTTGGCCCGTTCAGAATCCGGGTGACGGATGTGCTGGTAAGCGTCCGTGGTGCTCGAAAGCATGATGGCGCGGTGCCCGCCCTGCATGAGTTTGCCGGGCGGTATCCTGCACATCTTCATCAAGGACTGCCGGAATTCCTTCTCATCCCACATGCGTAGCAGCGCATATTGCCCCCACTCGGCATCCGGATCCCGTACCCCATACGGTTCAAGTGCGCTCTTTTGCTTTGCAGCGGAGACCTCTGGCACGTAGCAGAATGGGCACCCGTGGCCGCAACCCATGAAGGGATTCACGGTAAAGTCGCACAGCGACTTGAAGTGGAATCCCGTCTGCGCGACCACCAGCGACTGCTTCCATATGTCTACCCGCTCGCCCCGCCAGATGGGGCAGGACAGATCAAGGACGGGACACCCCGCGCCTACTGGATCACTTGGACGCATCCTGCACCTCCTTGCTACGGCTTTTCGCCTCAGCCTTAGCCCTTGAGATGATTTCCAGAACCGCGTTGCGCAGTGCCACGATCTGGTCCGCGATGGCGGGATCGGAAGGGCGCAGGTGCTGATCGGCAGCCTTCAGGGCCTCGGCCCCTTTGGTTCGCTCCAACAGATAGGCGGCTTCCTTCTTCGCCGGGGTACGCTTGGCTGCCCGTGCCTCGGCCGCACCCTTGCGGATGCTCTTCGCGCCGGACTTCACAGACTTCGTGAGCGTTTCGTCACCGCTGTCGAGGACGGCCCTGGCGCCCTCCACCTTCGTCGCTGAAGTGCCGATCAAGTCCGCGGTTGCCTCTGCCGAATCAAAAACTTCACCTGAAGTTTTTGATCCCGGCGCGCCCTCGCCACGCCTGTCACCACCACGGGTACGGCGGTGATCCAACTCCTCCACGAGCCGCAGGATGTCGGCATCCGTCAGGTTACGGCGGTCGCGCTGGCAGTGAATCGCGTATTCGAAGGCCTCATTTTCATCCGCAAATGACCGGTGGACGACCGGTACATGCGTCAGACCGGCTTGCTGGGCCGCCTTTAGGCGCGTGTTGCCGTCAATCGGAATGCCATCCCAGACAGCTATCGGGTGGGCACCGTCGTAACCGTGCTGCTGCATATCCGCCACGATTGCGCTCAGAGTGCTGGGCGTGATCGGGAAGAGGGCGTCGAAAGGCGCCTGAGGCTTGAGATCGGCGATAGCCACGAGGACAATCTCACCCTCATGCCTATCCGACGACGTAGCTGGAGCCGTTACGCTTGCGGCCTTTTGGCCACCCGCATCCGGACCCGCCTTGGTAACACCCGGATTGTCCGCCGTTGCTTCGGCTGGTGTCGCAACTGCTGGCGACACTGAGGGCGGCGCGGCAGGCTGCGTCGGCTGGAGAGCGTCCAGAATTTCGGCCGCGAGCTTTTTCGCGTCCGCATTACCTTTCTGCAGGCTGGCGGCCAACTCCTGGCCGGCCCTCAGGCGTTTAGCCGGATCGACACCCTTGAGGATGGTGGTGCACCGACTCTGGGCACCGCTCACGCCTTTACCGTGGAGGCCGAGCGACTTGATCGTGCCCGCTGCCTTGGTGGCTACTGCCACCAGTTTCTCAACCGTCTGTACATCGCCACCCGGTTCCTGCCGGGCAGTCGTGTCCAATGCTTGCGTTGTCATGCTTTCTCCTCGTGGTCAGCGGCCCGCCTCTGCGGGCCGATTGTTATCGTTTGCTTTGCCAGCCTTCGCCCCAGCGGCCCACCCGGGCTGGCACATTGGGTGGACTTGATTCTCGTCATCGGCATTCCCTCCTCTTGATTGTCAGTTCGCGCGCGGGTCGCCCGATCCTTCACGGGGACAGGTAGAGACGGGGGCGAGATAGGGGTCTCTCGCCCCCGTGGTGCAGTCAGGTGGCGGTCCGCCGCCGCAGGGAGGCCACCCCTGATTTCACGCGTGGATTCCGTGGCCGACAGCCCGACGGATTCCCCGACCGGTCTTGCCTTGGCCACGGGCCTTACCGTTACCGGCTGCGTAGTGCTGATCGAGCATGTCCTGCGCGTCCTCACTGCCTTGCTCGGCGGCAGCCCGGAACCACTTTTCAGCCTTTCGGCGGCTTAGCGGGAAACCTTCGACACCGAAGTAGTACGCCTGCCCAAGGGTGAGCTGCGCTTCCCACGCCCCGCACTCAGCGGCGCGAAGGCACAATTGGACTGCTAGTTTCTCGTCCACCGGCACACCCACGCCATGACCGCATGCGCGAGCGAGGTTCATCATGGCGTACGGACATCCCTGATCCGCAGACTTGCGAAGCCAACCCACTCCTTCCTCAGGAGTCGCACTTACGCCTATGCCGAATGTCAACCTTGTGCCCAGTGCATACTGGGCGGCCGGACAGCCGCCGTGCGCCGCAACCTGGAGTCGCCCCATGTCGGTCTCCTGCATCGCCGGACACGCTCCCTGGCACTTATGATCACTGCTCATCGTTGACGTCCTCTTGGCATTGCCGCCGAAATGTTTCTTACCGCTCATCTTTCGATCTCCTTCTGCCCGCATTTGCGGACCATTCTTTCTGCACTGCCGACCTCGTTATTTCCGCCCTGGTCGGCTCTCCGGGCACCCGAATCTCAATCGTTTAGTTCGTGAGCTTTACCTCCGATCGTTGTTCCACTCTGAAGGGATGTTCGCGCAGCGCCGTCTTCGTCTTTCACTTGGGCCCCTGGCTCGGTGCCAAATGCCCCGCATGAAGAGGGGTTCGCCGGATGGCTGACTTTTCTTTCAGTGAGGGCCATCGCCGGTATCGAGGCCGGCATGCCAGCCTCCAACTCGTCCATCACGCGGAAGAACGCATTGGTCTCCCTGCGGGTGGCCGGCCGAATGCCGATCAGCGCCGCCTGCAGTTCCTGCTCGCGCAGGCGGATCTCGATCTCGACGGCGCGTGCCGCCGCCTGGGGCAGGTTGAGCGCGTAATAGTTACGCAACTCCGGGGTCTGGTTGGGGTACTCCGGATAGGGCCAGACCATCATGCTGATGATGTACGGCCGCCCGCGCCGTCTTCCCAATCGCCGGGCCAGATGCCTGCTCAGGTGCCGGGACCGGTAGACCGGCCCCGCCCGACAGTCCATTGAATAGCCGTCATGTTGCTCGTTACCTTCAGTTCCCATTGTTCTGCTCCCATTTGTGGTGTCACGGCACATGGGGCCGACCGACATGGCCGGGTAACCCACGAGGCGCCCTTGCCAGCAGTTCGACGACAGGCACCGTCTTCTTTCAGTTGATGGGAGAAAATTCGCACTTGCGAGAAGGGGCGCGGTTTGCTATCCCGGCCTACTTCGCAGTGGGGGAGTCAACTTCGCCGAGGGTAATGCATGAAGCCGACCAATGGACCAGTATCCATGACCCATCCAAGCCAACTGGAGGATGTCAAGGACCCGAAGCATCCGCGATGGGCGGAGTTCTACAGAAAATACACCCTCTACTTGGCGTTCGTAGCTAGGCAACAGGGCTTGCCAGAAGAGAAGATCGAAGACATGGTCGCGTCAGTCATGAGTGAGCTGTCGACGAGAGTAATGCCCAAGTTTGACTATGACCCGGCCAAGGGTAAGTTCCGGTCTTTCCTGAAGACCATAATCAGAAGGCGAATAATCTCCCAGATAGATAAGGACCACCGTGAGCCGCTGTTAGTACACCCACCTAAAGATGCCGAGGAGACGGATGAGCCCTTCATTGATCAGCAGCCCGATGAGGCATCGAAGACCGCGGCCGAGCAGGCATTAACAGATTTGGCCAGGGAGGTCGTCTCCACCGCCATGCGCATCCTGCGTGGCCCCGAGCACAAGTTCAGTGAGGCGCAGCTGCAGGCCTTTGAATTGTATGTCATAAAGGACATCAAGGTGACTGACGTGTGCGAACGACTGGGCCTGGACGAACAGCAGGTCTATAACGCAAAGCACCGCATCATGGAGGCGTTTGGCGATGCCTGCAAAGAAGCCATGGATATCTTGGCGCCGGGAGATACGGCTTTCCGGCGAGGCTAATACATTACGGATGTCGAACCATGAATGTCTTCAAGAAGGTCGGAGAGTTCATAGCTAAACCGTTTGCGCGCTTTAGGAAACCGCATAGGTCGACTAAGGCGGATGACGATGAATATGCTGCTCGCCGAAAGATGCAGATTCCCGCACCACCAGAGCCCGCCCGTCCTGTCCCCAAACCTCAACCGCCGACGCAAGCGGAACTGTTAGCCACAAAACACCTACGGCCTGTCCGCCAGATCGGGCGCGGCACCTATGGGAAGGTGTGGCTTGCCGAAAATACGAAAGATGGGCGATACGTAGCTCTCAAAGTGGTGGAGCGGGACCCCGCGAAGCCGGACATCTACGAGCGCGAACTCAATGCTGTGCTGCGCCTTCGCGCCCATGGTGTAGGTGCCAATGGCTTGGTGGCCGTCGGTGCCCCGTGGGAGTTTGATGGATTCTTCGCTTACGAGATGCCCCTGGCCGATGACGCGAACGGTCGGCTGGCCGCAGATGGTGGGGACGCAGATGGCTATGAACCCCTTTCACTCAAGTGGAAACTGGATCATGCCGGGCCATTATCCGTAGCGAAGTGTGTCGAGATAGGGTTGAATGTCGTCAAAGGTGTCGAGGAGCTGCACCGCAGTAACCTTGTGCATCGCGATATCAAGCCCAGCAACGTCGTCTACATTGGCGGTAAGGCAGTTTTGGCCGACGTTGGGCTTGTCGCCACACCAGATCCAGAGATGTCTCAGCAGGGTACGGAGGGCTACGTAGCGGGCGAGGGCGTGGGGGCGCCGCGTGCAGACATCTATGCCGTCGGTAAGCTGTTGTATACGATGGCGACGGGATTTCCGGGGGACGGCGAGGTGAAGGTGCCAGAGCACGTGTCTGACCCTCTGTTTGTCCGTCTCCAGCACGTCTACTGCATCGCCGTTGACAAAGAGGATCGCCGCTACGTCAACACGAAGGCGCTTCGGGCTGCTCTTGAAGACGTCCTGAAGCCTGAACCCATTCTTGCCGACGAGATGACCATAAAAAAGTGGATCCGATTAGCCGCCAAGGCGCGCCAGAACCGTCACCAGTCTGATTCGCGTGGCATGATTAAGTATAAGCTGAGGATGCGAGAACTGATTGATGATTCTGTAGTTGAGGCCAGAGGGGCGTTTAAGATCGTGTACGTCGGGCCACACGAGTTTGGTGAAGTTGCAGGTGCTGTTATCCATGAAATCGAACGGCGACTGGGCGTTCAACCGAAGCGAGTGCTGGAGGTATGCAACCTGGCTCAGTATCTTGTGGGCGAGAAGAGCGACACGCTTGCGGATCGTCTTCGACACAAAGTAATGGTATTTGCGGGGAGGCAGGACGCCGTACGCAAGCGGCGTGAAGCGCGAGCCATCAAGCAGCTCAGTGAAGGAATCGAGCACGCGATAGATGAACTGTGGGAACAGAATCAGTCACAGTTTACGGCTATTTAGCGCTCACCGGAATGCGAGGTCTCACGCCGACGTCCGGTAGCGGCCCATCCATTCATCGACATGCGGATGGTGGCAACGCTGACGCGGCAGCCACGCTTGCCTTTGAGCTGCCGGCGCCTTCGGATCCCATCCGGATTCGGTCTCCGGCTTCAGTCAGGCTCCACCCACTCGCCACCCGCCCACTCGGCCAATTCCGTCACCAGCGCTCGCTTCAGTTCCTCCCGAAACGCGCCTAGTACAGCCGCGTAGCGGTCATTCAGGTTCATCACGAATACAATGATCTCGCCGGCCTGCCGGTCGGTAACGCTCAGTGCGTCATCCTTGGTGCCACGTTCGAGCATGACCGGGGTCGGCCTGTCCATGAACCTGATCTTCACCCCGGCCACGCGTTCCTTGATCTCCGCGGGCAGCGCATTCATCAGGGCCTTGGCTTCGCGCTCAGATGACCTGCTGAGCCTGGTGACGAGACGGTGATATTGCTGGGTAGTTCGCATCGGTGTACATTTCGGCCATGCGTTACGCCGCCCAGTCTACAGGCGCTCTTCCGTGAACCGCAACGTTGTCAGCTTTCCACTGGTGATACTGTGCGCGGTGGCCGCTCTTTTTGGTAACGGCTGCTCCACGTTGCCGGACACCGAGGAAGTGCCGCAGGCGTTCACCGGCAAGGTCATAGCGGTCCATTCCGGTGATTTCATGACGGTGATCGATAGCAGCAACCAGCAGTTCAGGGTCAGGTTGGCGGAGATCGTTGCGCCCGACATGAAGCAGGCCTACGGTACCACGTCCAGGCAGGCCCTGACCGACAAGATACGGGGCAAAACGGTCCGGGTTGCGGTCGTGGGTGTTGATGACGCCGGCCGGGCGGATGGCGATGTATATCTGGGTGACCGGTGGATCAACATGGAGATGATGGCCGAGGGCGCGGCCTGGCATTACCGGAAGCATTCGATGGGAGGCGCGCTGGCGGATGCCGAGCGTAAGGCACGGGAGAAACACCTGGGCCTGTGGGCCGACAAGCATCCGGTCCCGCCGTGGGTATATCGGAATCCAATGCCGATTGGGCCGCCGTCAGAGGATCGCCCGCAACCGCTCATTCGGTTCGGGTGGTGATTGCCGCGGCCAGCCAACGTGGGAGAGAAGACCATGCGAAGAGCAATAGCGAACCGCGATGCCCATAGGAAGATCGGCCAGTGGCTGAAGGAGAAGCGTGAGGCCGCCGGCTTGACGCAGGTTCAGTTGGCGAAGAAGCTGGGACGGCGCAGGTCCTACGTGGCCAAGTACGAAGCCGGACAACGGGTGGAGATCGTGCAATTCGTGGTCATCGCTAGGGTGGTGAAGGCCGATCCGCGTGAAGGCATCCAACTCCTCATGCCTGGGCGGTAATCCCTTACGCGATGCGAGCCGGGATCATGGCATCTTCGTCAAAGGAATAGACCGCACACAGGCGATGGTACCCGTCGGCGATAACGACGCGCCCGTTGGCCGGATCCCTGATCAGCAGAAGGGGCGATAGTTTTTGTCCGGTCTTGATCTTCTGGCGATCCTTCTGAACGTGACTATTGCTGATCCCGAGCAACGATAGGCGGGATGCCCGGAAGATGTCCTTCGCCTTGAACTTTGAAGCCGGTGCGCGTTTCAGCTTCTTCACATAGGCGGCGGCTGTCTTCTCATCGTAGAGCAGGGACAGGTAAGATAGGGCCGCGGGATAGTCGTGTTCTTCCGGCTTGCTCAACCACTTGATCTCGATCTTCTTCTTCATTCGCGGATCCTTCTCGCAAGGTTCCCCTGATGGTCTACGCGTGCCCACCCACTGGGCTCAGTTATTTTCCTTCTGATGGGTCATGCCCTTGAGCACGCCGTTCCAGAACATAGCCTCGGTCTTGAAATGCTGCGTTATCCAATCCGTCTTCAGGATCATAGGGGCTGGCTTCTGGTATATCTGCGCAAACGCCTGCTTGAACTGGTCGAACCGATCCTTGGCCGCCGAACCCGCTATGTAGCGGGCGCTCTCCAATTCGCGTCTTTGTTGGGGAGTGGCAGGCGTCCCGTTCATTCTCGCATAATACGCTGCCTCGACTTCTCTCGATGCAAAACCTGCGTACTGGCTGGCGACATCTGCCAGGACCCGGCAGAGACCGGTGTTCCGGCGATACTTCCGCTTGTTTTCATCGAAGTCGTAGCGGTGCCCAAGCCTATTCTGAGGGTCTGCATATTTGTCTGTATAGAGAAGCGCATAGGCGTCGTTACAGTACGTCTCCAAATCCTGTAGGGCTTCCACTCGTGCCTGGTATTCCGATTGCGTCATGGGGACCCATTTAACGTCGCGCAGGCGGAGGCCAAAACGACGGACCTGTGCGAACCGCGTGCCCTCCTTGACCCAGCCATTGGGATCAGGAGAACGCGTCACATACGTCGCGATACCCAACACGGCTCCGTTGGTGTCGATGATGGGGCTGCCGCTGTTGCCGGAAACAAAGGGGGCATCCACTTCGATACGTTCCGGCCCGACCCCGAGGACCTTTCCCGCGATGCTGGTCACCACGCCGCCGCCATCGCTATTCCCGAATACCGCCACCGCGTCCCCGATGCTGGATTCCTCAGAGGAGACTGCCAGCGCGGGCATGGACTCGCCTGCCAGTTCGAACCGAACCAAGTCCCTGTCGTTGGCCACGGCCATGTTCGTGCAGACGAGTTGGGCTCCGTTCAGAAGCTTCGCGGTCAGGGGGAGGCCGCTGCGGGTGACGTGCTCATTGGTGACGAGGTATCGCTTGCCACCCATGGAAACGATGCAGCCGGAGCCGGAGCCGCCCGCGGTTGAGATGATCACGAGTGCCGTACGTGCCCGCGCAAACAACGCACCTGAGGGTGACGTTTCGCCCGAGGCGATCCCGCTACTGATTATGGTCGCGACGCCAGCAAGGACGATTGCCCCCCACGCATCACGATGCGGTTTCATGGTTCCATGCACGGGATGATAATACCACACACGGCGGCGGCCGCCACCCACGTCAGAATAAGGTTTGCAGTTTCTGCCCGAGCCGGAGGGCCGCTGCGCGCGTGACGTTGGTGCTTCCGCTAAATTGTCTCGCAACCGCGACCGCTCCAAAACGAAACCCCCTGGCGCAGCCAATGCCGCACCAAGGGGCCGATCAAGGGGGGTGTATCGCTCCCCTATGCTTGTAGATTACACAATGGCCGACCGTGGCACCATGGGGTGTAGTCCTACCAAGGCAGACGATACTGCGATGTCGTACGGTGGTCAAACTTGCATGGCGGGTGTTCCGGATTTCGCGTGCATCCGGACTCCAAGGCCGTCGGTCGCCACCAGCCGCCGCTTCTCCAATTCCATGTATTCCTGGAACAGGTGCCTGGCCGCATCCGATTGCGCCGTATCTGCCATGTGCTGCACGTAAGCCAAGAGACGAAGATCATCCATTGTCAGGAGGGGGCTGGCTTGCATCGGGCCGTTCATTTCTGTGGCGAGCCGTTCGCGTCGGCATCGATCCACCTATGTCGCGTCAGGTTTTGTTGACGATCTTGCGGACGCCCGCCTCGATCTTCCGGATGCCTTCTTCGGCCGCCTGTTTGACGTGACCCACGGCCTGATGTGTTTGGCCCTTGGCGCGCAGCTTGTCGTTACCGGTCAGCACGCCGGCTGCTTCCTCGACGCGGCCCTTCACGACTTCCGTTGTTCCCTTCATCGTCTGTTTCCCCTTTCAATTTCGATGGCAGATGATTCGCTATTGTTCTTTTTGGTTACGCTATGCGATGGGCTGTGCCTTCTCAATAGGGGGAAACCCTACCTAATGAACAATGCTTTACCCCACGTGGAGTACCGCAGGAAGAGTCTCACTTCGAGTCGGGCCGACCTGAACTCAGAGGTAGGGTTACACCCACTATCCGAAGCTGTCCCGATACCATAGCATCCCCCCAGAAATACCCACCCGCGGGGAGAACCCGCAATAACGAAGGCATCGAGGCAATAGCATGAAACGGAAAGCAATGTACCCCTTGGCGATCGCGGCGGCTGCGGCCGCAATGCTCGTTACCAGCCCGTCCCTGCGTGCGTCGGAGACCGATGACAGGATCGAGGCGACGTTCAAGAACACCTACGTCTACAAGACGTATCTCAAGGACGACACGATCAAGGTCGTGGCCAAGGATGGCGGCGTCACGTTAAATGGGCAGGTCAGTGAAGCAAACCACAAGTACTTGGCCCAAGAAGCTGTGGCAGGTCTACCGGGTGTCCGCGGGGTAGACAATCGGCTGGAAGTCAAACTGGAGGGCACTGAAGAATCCGATGCTTGGATCAAAGCGAAGGTGCGGAGCGTACTGGCGTTCCATCGCAACGTGAGCGGCAACACACAGGTGGACATCAAAGACGGCGTCATAACCTTGCGTGGCGTGGCCACGAGCGAGGCACAAAAAGAACTGGCCGCCGAATATGCCGGAGACGTTAAAGGGGTTCTGCGTGTAACGAATGTAATGACGGTGGCGGCGACTCAGCTCCCGGTGGAGCGAACCGCGGCCGAGAAACTGGATGATGCGTCCATCATTGCCCAGGTCAAGACGGTGCTGTTGACCCATCGCTCGACGAGTGCTGTCAACACGAAGGTCCAGACGCGGGATGGCGTAGTCACGCTGACCGGCATTGCCAAAAATACGGCAGAAAGAACCTTGGTCACCAAACTCGTTACCGACATTCAGGGAGTGACCAGCGTTCACAACCAGATGACGGTCGAAGACGCCACAACCAAGTAGCTTGGCCAGACACGTGCGCAGGGCCGGTATTCCCTGGTCGAAAAGGAACGAAGATGATGAATACAGTCCTGACCATGCTGGTCTGTGCCGTTGTCGCTGTCGGTTGCGGCCCGAAGGCGACCCCACTGTCAGCAGGGGTGCCAGCGCGCACCAACACAGTCTTGCCGTCACCCACAGATGTGGAGGTCAAAGAACCGTCCCAGTCACCGCAGATGACGACTCAAACAGAAGTGGTCGTCCACGGACCGACTTCCATTGACCCGCAGGAACAGGAAAGCAAACGTATCCAGCGTATGACGCTCATTGATGACCGAAATAAGGGGAAGTAACCCCGCCGCCGTCACTGCCCCAGATTCTTCAAGCTCCCGGAATTCGTCACATCAATGAAGCCCTCGGCGGTCAAGATCGTGACGGCTCTGGCGCTCCTCATGCCGGATGCGCAGTAAACCACGATCGCCTTCTTCTTGTCCCCCACGTCGCCAATGCGGTTCTGCAGTTCGTTCAGGGGGATGTTGGTGGCGCCGCTGTAGTGACCTGCCTTGAATTCTGCCTGAGTACGCACATCGATGACTGAGGCGCCCTGGTTGATCTTATCTTTAGCGGCGGCAGCAGTACCGGCCGCGGCAAGGGCAAACTTCGCAACCAACGCCAGCACAGCCAGAACGATAATTGCGATCCAGAATGTGTTCATAATGCGGGTGATACGTCAGGGGCGCTTCTCAATGCACGGTAGGGCTGGCGGCGCTGGCCTTTTCAAGGGCTGCAGTGACGGCGGCATGGGTCTTCTTGAGGACGGCATCAGTGATATTGACGGCATGGCTGGCAGCATTCACGGCCGCATCGGTGGCGATGACGGCCGCGTCGGCAGCATTGCGGGCTTCTTCGAGCGCGGCATTGACGGTCGCGATGGCAGCGGCAGCGTGGGTGGCGTTGGCTTTACCCAGGGCAGCATCGTGGGTGGCGAGCGCCTTTTCGAGAGCTGCATCGGTGGCATTGCCTGCGAAGTCATGGGCGGCGAGTGCTTTTTCAAGGGCAGCGCGTGCGGCGTCACGGGCAGCACGGGCTGCCTTGATCGTTTCCAGTAGTTGCAGGCGTTCGGTTTTGTTCATGGTCGACTACTTCCGCTTCGCCTTGCCGCGGCGTGTAGGCTTCGATGTGGCCTTCTTGGCCGGTTTCACCGGTTCCATCACGGCCAGCCGCTGCTTGGCTTCCTTGGCGCCGATACCCCGGACGGCAAACACGGACGCCTTGGTCTTGGCTCGCAGTTTCAGCATGCTGGCCTTGCTCTCCCACTGGTAGACAGCGTTGCCCGTAACTCCGACCAGCTTGGCGAACTCACCCTGCGACAGGCCCAGCCGTTTGCGCAGGCTCTTGACGCCCTTGCCGGAAATCCAGCCCTTCTCCTCCGCTTCAGTGGTCGGAGCAGGCATAGCAGCCTGACATTTGGCCATCAGGGCCTGCAGTTCCTTGTGGGCCTTCTCCAGAGTAGCCAAGCGGGCCTTCAGGTCAGCGACATCCCTGCGCAACCGGATGGTTGGTTTGCGGATGGGGGTGACGGCGACTTTGGCTTCGTGGCGGGAAATGCGCGAAATCTCTTCCTTGATGACTTTGGCGATGTTGGGCATGACGTATCCTTTCGATAAATGGTTCGTTCCGATTAACGTAAAGATACACCAGCGGGCGGGACGTGCAAGAATGTAGTCAGGATCGGGTTAGGTTCTCGTCCAGAGTACGGGAGGGTGTGACTTGATTTTGTAACAGGTGTTTCGGGAAGAAAGATGAAATAGGCCTTGATTTCGGTTTTTTTGGCCCTATAATCAGGTTCATATTTTATGGACTTGACTGGAAAGGTGCCG
>CAITUY010000064.1 GCA_903895695.1 uncultured bacterium | reverse complement strand
GGAATCGTTCGTGGGCGACTGCGTGGCCAGCCTGCGCGAGCAGACGGCCCAGCTCTGCGACGACATGTTGCAGAGCATGCGGGACGGCAAGACGAGCGTCCATCAGAAGACGCTCAACCGGCTGGTGGCGTTCATCGAGCAGTTCAAGGCGCTCAACTTTGCGGGTGACCAGCAGCTTGAAGAACGGCTGGAGTCGGTGCGTAAGCAGTTCCTGACCCGGACGGCCGAGGAGTACCGGGATGACGACAAGGCCCGGACGCGGCTTCAGAGCGGCATCAAGAGCCTTGCCGATGCCGCCCGTGAGCTGGCCCATGCCGACTCCAAAGAGATCGTAGATCGGTTCGGCCAGATGGGCGCGCGCAAGTTCAACCTTGCGGCCTGACTGCAAGAGCCGAAGCCAAAAGATTGAGGCCCGCCAAGGCCCGGCCCTGTGCCGGTGGATCGTTGGGCAACCAGCGTGAAGCCGGCACGGGGCCACCTACATCAACTGTCACTACATCTTGGAGGGTATAGTGATGGTCTTCCCGGCCACCATGAACTCGCAGATCCCGCGTTGATGGATCGTCTGGGGCTCCCTGATCGTCGGGTCAACCCATGCCTTCACTACCTTCAGGATGAAGAAGTTGTACTTGGCGACCAGCTTGACGTCGACCACCCTGCATTCGAGACTGGCATAGCACTCTGCGATTAACGGAGGATTCACCTTCACCGCCGCGACCGGCGTCAGGCCGAACTTCGTGAACTTGTCTACTGTTCGTCCTGAGGTGTTTCCACAGCCCACCACCTGCTTGGCCAACTCCGCAGTCGGGATGTTGATCACGCATTCCTTTGTCGCTTTCAGCGTTTTGAAGCTGAGGCTCTGTTCACCCACCACCAATCCGACGACCGGCGGCGCAAAATCCATGACCGTATGCCACGCCAAGGCCATGACGTTCGGTTTCCCGTTTGCGGAGGTCGTGACCAGCACAACGGGTCCCGTTCCAAGCAGTTGATAAACCTTGGGTAGAGGGAAGGACCTTTTCTTCATGAGCTTGCTCCTTGTTCGCGCAACCTTACACGCCTGTTGCTGATTGGTGCAACCCTAGCATGAGGATCGTTCCGGTCAAGACCAGCGCATCTGCTGCGGCCGGTGACAGGCACCGATCGGCGAAGCAACAGACTGACCGTTATCAACAACCAACAAGAAGGAGACACTATGTTCAAGGTGATCTGGGAGATCGACATCGATGCCAAGACGCCGGTGGAAGCAGCCCGCAAGGCGCTGTCCATACAGCGCGCCTCGGATTCCATCGCTACGGCATTCGCGGTCAGAGATGCCAAGGGGCATGTGACCCAGGTTGACCTATCGGCCACGGAGATCCCCGTGGTCTGCCCTTCCTGCGGCAGTGATAATGTGGCGCAGGCAGACGTAATCCCAAGCTATACGAATCTCAGGGCCGTGCGACTGGATGGCCAGATTGAGTGGTCGGGCGATACGGACGTGCAGTGGAACGACCAGCGCCCGGCCAGCAATCCGCCGGAGTACCTTTGCCTGTCGTGTGGGGAACCGGTGGATCTGTCCACCGTCATTGCCAAGGCCACACGTAACCCAAAACGGAGGAAACGACGATGCTGAGGTGTGACAACTGCGGGAAGCAATACGAGCGGGAGGATCAGCTCACAGTCGGCTGGCCTGACATTCCCGGGCTGGCTGAGCGGCTGGATGTGGGCGGTATCGTGCCGGCCGGCGAGTGTGTTGACTGCGGCGCTCTGGTGTATGAGGAACGCGCGCCCATCCGCCTGCTGGTTCTGCTGGACGGCGGGCTTGTGCGGGGCGTGCTGGCCGCCCAACAGGGCGTCGAAGTGGTGGTGCTGGATCAGGATCTCGACGGCGCTGACGAGACCGATATGGTGGTAGTTGAGGGCGAGGTCGATACCCTGCGCGGAACACTGCAGGCCCACGAGGTCACGGTGGCGCCGACGCTGATCGATTCAGCGTACCGGGCTATCGAGCAGGTGTCTGCAGTTCTCACGTCGTGATGTACGTCTCCAGCGGGATGAACATTGCGACTACGAACACCATGAGGCAGATGACGATAACAAGCAGCGCGATGAGGTTGATGTTGCGCGTCCGTCTTCTGTCAGCGATGGAACGCTCCTTGGCGATAAGGCAGGCGATCGATGCGCCTATCAACACCGCATACACGATCCGCGGCACTGACAGGACGGCAACCGTCAAGATCGGCATTGCGATCTGCAGTTCGGCAAATATGGCCTGGAACCGTGGCGCCACGAACGTCGTCACAAATACCAGGCAGATCAGGCCGATGACGTCCAGCACCAGCACAACGAGGCTGGCGGTTCTGCTCGGGGTTCGGACCGTTCGCTGTCCAGCAGCCATATCCGCGGTCATGAGCGAACCGTAGCACCTAACCAACTCGCTGAAAAGGAGGAGTATGAGCACCGATCCCCTGATGCAGCTGCGCCGCGGACTGCATAGGCATTTCGGGCAGGGCGCCGCAGTGTTCGTCGATCCCTTCCTGTGGATGGTCGGCTGTGTAGCTGTCGACGTGGTGCGGCTGGATGACTGGCTCCAGAAACGAAACCCCGATTACGGCGATAACGAATCCATGCAGCAGTTCATCCGGCGCAAGTACGGGGAACGGGCCGAACGGTTCGTCAAAGCCTGGATCAATGGCGTACCCAATAACGTCGGCGCAACCATTAACCCAAACGAAAGGAATCAAGCAGCATGAGTCACTTCACAACGATCCAAACCCAGATTAAGGACATCGCCGCCTTGCGCGAAGCGTGCCGCGAACTGGGCGTCGAACTGATCGAGAACGCCGTAGCCCGCGGGTACGGCAGCAATAACCAGAAGGGCGAGTATGTCATCCGGCTCAAGGGCCCGTACGACATCGCCGTGAACCGGCAGCAGGACGGCACGTTCGGCCTGACGACCGACTGGTACGACGACCACGTTGAAAAAGAGGTTGGGACCAGTTACGGCCGGCTGCTGCAACTCTACGGGGTCCACAAGGCCCGCATCGAGGCACAGCGCAAGGGCTACACCGTCCGCCGGCAGACGCTGGGCGACGGCGCTATCAAACTCACGATCGGAGGAGTCTGACCATGGCCAAGACCATCGAAGTCATCGTCAACCCGGACGGCAGTCTCAAGATCGACGCCGTGGGGTTCCAGGGCGCCGACTGCGAGAAGGCGACCCGTTTCCTGGAACAGGCCCTCGGGCGGGTCGCGGGCAAGCAGAAGAAGCCGGACTACTACCGCACGGTACAGCGCCAGCAACGGGTGGGCGGGTGAGTACGATCGCGATCACCTTCACGCCCGACGGTCTGGGTCATGGTCTCTACACGGAGGCCATCGACCTCGGGCAGATCGGACCGCTGACCATCAAGCGGGCCACAACCATCGAGTACGACAACAATAGCCAGTACTGGCGCGTCAAAGATCGGACAGGGTTCCGCCTATTCAGCAGCACGTCCCGGCAGGAATGCCTGGACTGGGAACGCCAGTACCTGGAAGCCAAGGAGGATCAGAAGCATGAATTATCAAACGGCGCTGGTGCAGTTGCCGCTGGTGCGTGAAGTGGGGAAGGAACGCGTGGTATCGCCGGCGGACGTGCATCGCGTCTGCGCTGACACTGCCGATCTCGCACAGGAGATGTTCCTCGTCCTCTGCATCGACTCCAAAAACCGCATGTTGAACCGACACATGGTGAGTCTGGGGATCCTGGACACGGCCCTCATCCACCCCCGTGAGGTGTTCAGGGCGGCGATCCTTGACGGAGCCGCGGCAGTTTTACTCGCGCACAATCATCCCAGTGGTGACCCAACGCCCAGCGCGGAGGACGTGCGGATCACCAAGCAGCTCGTTCAGGCCGGCCAGGTCGTTGGCATCAAGGTGCTGGACCATGTCGTGATCGGGCGGGCAGCCGTACCGGTGGGCGACCAGCCAGGTCGGCTGGGGTTCGTATCGTTGCGGGAGAGCGGCGTGGTCGAATTCGCGATGTGAGGTCCCGTGTGCAAATGGTTGAAACCACGGAAATGCTACGCCTGATCCGGCTCGTAAGGCTGAACGCTGAGGCGGCCGACAGGCCCACGCTGGAGCAGCGCCATGGTCAGGTATGGGATCCAGCCGAATTGCGCCGGGATTTCACGCCCATCGGGTACATGGCGCCCTACGTGGTCGTGCACCGCAAGGCGGATGGGGCCCGGGGCTCTCTGGAGTTCCAGCATCACCCGCGGTTCTACTTCAACTGGAAGGAAGACAACACGAAAGGAGACTATCATGGGACTGACGATTCATTATTCGCTGGGATTCCCGGCCAAGACCGTACAGCAGGCCCGGCAGGCCGTTGAACGGTTGCGCCAGCGTTGCCTTGACCTGCCGTTCGCTGAGGTCGGCGCGCTGCAATCACTCGAAGGCAAGGCGTGCGACTTCACGCGCTGTCGGCGGGACGATCCGGACCGCTGGCTCATCATCCAGAGCCGGGGCAGCATCAACTGCGTCAGCGGGGCCGGCGGCCGGTATCGGGCGGTCGGGGAGGATGAGAACTGGAATTCGACCCTCGATCTCATTCCACGCGCGGTCGTGGCCTTCACGGCGTGGCCCGGGGAGGGCTGTGAGGAGGCCAACTTCGGCCTGCGGCTGCTGCCGGCACGATTGCAGGTGCATACGACGAGCGGTGAGCCCTATTGGCTGGCGGCGGCCAAGCGGGATCGTGGGTGGACGTGGGACTCGTTCTGTAAAACGCAGTACGCGAACAACCCGCGTTGTGGCGGCGTTCAGCACTTCCTGCTCTGCCACCTGACTGTGATCGCCGTTTTGGATGCGGCCCGGCAGTTTGGCTTCAGCGTCGAGGTGAGCGATGAGGGCGGGTTCTGGGCTGACCGGTCGGTCGAAGCGCTGGCCAAGGAGGTCGGCTCGTGGGATCAGCATCTGGCGGCGCTCGTGGGGGCGCTCAAGGATCAGGCAGCCACACAGGGAATGACGGTCGAGGCGCCTATTACGGAACGGCCGGACTTTGAACACCTGGAGGCGGCCGGCGCCTTGAATCCCAAGCTGCGGCGGCTGATCGAGACCATCGTGGGTGCCGGGTCCCAACAGGCCAGCCCCAACACCGGTAGTGCTCAGGGCGCGACTCGATCATCGGTCGTGGCGGCGTAACCAAAGGTGCGGGCGCAGGCACCATCAAACAGAGAAGGAGGACCCCCCTATGGCAGTGGAACAAGAACGCGACCCGTTCTTCGAGCAATACCGGAACCTGATCGGGCGGCGTGTCGTCGGTATCGTCAAGTCACCTGCACGCCGCACCATGCGCGAACTCTACGGACTCGCGATTGACGATCGTACGGTCGCCTGGGTGATGTGCGATCCGGAGGGCAACGGTCCGGGCTTTCTTGAGATCAAGGCCGGCACCTGACAGTGAATGCCGTTTCAAAATTAACACAGCCGGGAAGGAGGCGCAGCATGGGTGGCACTGTAACGCGATGCGCATTCGAGCGGTTTGCGCAGGGATTCGAGCGCAATACGTCCTTCGGACACATGCACATCTACGATACGTACCGGGCATGGCTGGAGGGCGTGTGGCTGTTTCTGGATGCCGTGCATGACGAGCAGGCGTTCCGGCAGTGCATGGACCGGTACAGCCGGGCCGAGGGCGAGGAGTTCGGGCGCCTGCTGGGCCTGTACGTCGAGGCCGTTGAGGCTGAACCATTCCGTGACCTGCTGGGTGAGCTCTTCATGCGGCTGGACGTAAAGTCGGCCCGGGCCGGGCAGTACTTCAGCCCGTGGTGCGTAGCCGAGATGATGGCCCGCATGCAGTTCGACCGGGAGAGCTTCGAGCAGCTCGTGCATGAGAAGGGCGAGGTCACGGTGTGCGATCCGGCGGTCGGGTCCGGCGTCATGCTCTTGGCGTTCGCGCGGGTGGTGCATGCGGAGTTGGGACGCTGGGGCACCGGCAAGCTGCGGCTCTACGGTACCGACATCGACATCCGGTGCGTGCATATGTGCCGGATCCAACTGCGGATGAACGGCCTTGATGAGTTCGGCCGCATGGTCGGCTTGCTCGGGGCGATCGAACAGGGCATGCCGGCTGACGCGCTAATGCTTAAGCCCGGCCGGCAACTGGAGTTGCCCGGCGTAGCGGCGTAACCAACACGTAACCACAACTGGCCCGCTCTGCCTACACGGTGGGGCGGGCCTTCATCTTTCAAGGGGATACGATCATGACGCTCAAGCAGGCCATGGGGTTAAGGGAGGGCGAGGGAGTTACCGCCATTGTGGAGGATCCTCACGGCGGGGAATCGCGCTGGAGCACCGAGGAGCGCCGGTGGATCTATGACCCTGTCCGCGTAGGGCAACCGGTTGTGTTTCAACGGGTGATTCCCAAGGTCGTGATTGTACGGAACGGGCCGTGGACCGACGGTCACGACCAGATGCTGCTCTGCAGGACACAGGAGGGTCAGCGTGCATGGCTGAACATTGGAAACGCCCAAAGGGTCAAAGAGGCCCAGAAAGGATTGGCCGCATGAGTTATGAGATCAGCTATAGGCGCCAGGCATTCGTCATGCCGTTGGCTCGAACAGGCGGACATTACGAAGAAGTGTTCTTCCTGGTTGAGGAAGGCGGCAGCAACAACTGCTGGGAAGTCGGCAACCGACGCCGTTCCAGGGGTTGGTACTGCTTGGCAGCGGGTGGCCGCTGGGAATGCTTGGCGGAAGCCACGCATTGCGCAGCTTATTCCTGCGGTGGATCGCTCGTGCTCTACGGGCGCCGTAACACAGAGCCTGAGGCGTACATCCGGGCTTGGCGCAAGGCCATCGCGAAAGTAGTGCCGTTCGATGAAGCTGGCCTCATGGGCTTTAGTCTGCGGCTGTTCACGCGGCTGACGGAAGAGGAGGCCGCGGACGGTCGAAAGTATGCGTTCGACACGCTCAGCAAGCAGACGCTCGTGCCAGTGGGCCAGTACACGGGCCCGTATAACGGCAAGACGGCCATGGAATGGCGTTTCGATTCGTCCGTGCCGGAGCAGGTAAAGCTCTGGCTCGAAACGCGGCCTGGTGGTCGCGGGTTCCACAGTGTCGAAGTGACGGGCCCGGACTGAAAGGAAGGAACCATGGGAGATCGAACACAAGGGAAACAGCCATGATCATCGTTGATTATCGATGGGGAGAGCATGCCTACAGAACTGTTGTGCCTCACGGAACAACCAGCAGCGCCAGACGCTTCCTCTGTCGCAACCACCGGAATGTGCGAATCACCGCCTTGCGTTGCGTTGACGGTTCGCATGTGGGGCCCCAAGCCAAAGAAGGCCGATCCTGCGTTCGTCAAGCAGGCCGTCGCACTCGCATGCCGACATAACGAGATTGTTCTATACGACGTCCCCGAACGGCTGCAGACACGCAACGATCATCGGCAGTATGCCATCTGGCGACTGCAGGAAGCCGTGCGCAAATACGATCGGCATCAACGTTGCTGGTATCACTATCGCCATGGCTCACGGACCTGGACCGGATGTCGTGAACCAAAACCCTGTACCACAACAAAGGAGTGCCTACTGGATTTGAGGCTGGCGCTCGACTACTACACGGAATGGGAGTGAGGAACCACAAAGGAGGGACCGCTATGGCTGAAAGGACCTATACGGCCGAGGCGACGCTACGACGGCGCGTGCGGCAGCTTGAACGTTGCCTGCGGGCTATCCAGTCGGCCTTGTGGTTGGCTGGCCGGGACCTAGCAGGCCGCGGCGCAGATAGAAACGATAACGAGGAGTACCGACTGGTGCGGGATCTTCACCAACGATGTGGGCGGGCGGATCGGGTCACCTGCTCGATATGCCATCGGGCGTGCAGTGCCGAGACGGCCCATCTGCATTCAGGCCAATGGATAGGCGATGAGTGCTGCTGGGATGAACGCCTGCGGAGTAGTGAGTAGAAGCCGACAACAAGGAGGGCAACATGCGAACCGATCGCAATCGTGGTGCGGTGAAGATCCAGTGCCAGACCAAACAGGGCGGGAGCGTACAGCTCAACCGCCGGCACGGCGTCTGGGCCAGCTATGCTGTAGCGGGCGTAGCAGGCCTGCCACCGCCGGAGATCCTGTACGCGGGTGCCACACTACGAAATGGTCGCCAGATCCAGTTCTTCCTGAACAGAGAGACCGGTCTGGTGGTCGTCGACGTCATGGCCCGACACGGGTATGGCGGTAACGAGGTGCTGCGCCTTGATGCCAACAAGGTGGGGCTGCCGACCCGGCAGGAGTGCATGGTGGCAGGCGAGGAGGAGTAGATGCCAACGACTAGATGCGCGGTCCACCTCAAAACCGCGCGGGGCTATTTCACCGTCTACGGATGGGAGTTCCGGGCTGATTTCAACAAGGCATGTGCCCTGCCGTTTCCGAACCCGCTCAGGGTATCTCTTGCGGCTGCGCGCAAATGGCTGAAGGAACAGGGAATCGCACAGGTGGGAACCGAAGCGGTTATTGAGGTGAATGGAGCCACCGGCGGGAAGCCGGCAACGGGAAGGAAGGATACGATGAATAGCGCGATCAGGTGGTTTGTGCCGAAGCGGAGCAGGACCGCGCACGCTCATCTGGCTAATCTGGGAAACGGAAACGTCGAATTCTGGTGCGGCATGGTCCGTGACCAGTACGCGATCAGATTGCCCAAGCAGGGCGACGCGAAGTGTAAGGACTGCCGGACATTCATCAGAAAGGGGCAGAACCGTAGATGACCCGACATGAGCGCGCAGCACGACGGGCGGTTTCGGCCAGGCTGGCTGGGACCACAGAGCCGTGTAGCTTGTGGACAATATCCTGTGTAGCCAATACGGCGGCGCGACAACTGGGCCGACACTCGGACCTGTACGCGTCTTTGTACGGTTACGCGGATTTGCTTCCGGCTGGCTGGAGGACGCAGTGGCTGACCGCCAAGGGCGGTTCAGGCGACAACATGCTGATGGTTGTCCCGTCCAACTGGGTGCCGGGACAGGCGCGCAGCAAATGCCTGTTGATGGGGGCGGGCGTTCTGGTGCCGGCCGAAGTTGCGATTGATTGACCGTGGAGGCAGACGGTCCGGACCGGGTATCGGCGGCCGTCAAACGCTACGAACCGAAAGGAGACTGAGCAAACATGACGTTGAACCAGTTGGTGCTGCGGGCGGCGACGGTGTATCCGGACGGCCAGGTGCTGGACTGCTGGGACAGCAGCAAGCAACGCCCACGCCGTAGCAGCAAGGGCGGCGATACGCTCGCGCTGTTCATCGCTCGGGAGTTGGCCGATACATACGATTCCGAGGCCGATGACGGTACGCAGATCGCCACCGCCGCCAAGGCGATGCAGACGGCCACGGATGACCTTCAGGCTGTGGCGCAGTCCTTGAGCGATTTGGCGGTGGAGAGGATGGCGGCGTGAGCGCGATGGTTGAGTTTAAGGCGCCCACGGAGTTCCTAGGGCGCAACGGCCAGGCCAAGATGGTCGCGATTCTGATCGGCCGGCTGGATAATGACATCACGTTGGTGCCCATCACGTCCCGGCGCCAGATGGGCCGGGCGTACCTGCTGGTGCCGAAGGCGCAGGCACCGGAGGTCGCGCGGGCCATACTACGGGTGTGTGGCGCCGCACAGCGCGTCGTCATATCAGTGCGTGGCAGAGACGGTGAGTTGCCCACCTGGCGTTCGGGTCCAAATCATCGATCATGATAACCTGGAGGCCGAAGCGGAGGATAGACGGCACCGGGCGGCGTAGGGATGCCCATTGAGGCCGGCGGTACCGCGGGGTATCGTCGGCCTCTATCAGTACTAGAGACCAGAAACGTGAGCCACGGCTGGCCGGCCAGTGCCCGGTTTGCTACATGGTGAATAACAGGAGCAATGATCGTGAACCACGTAATTGCCAAAGCGCTTAACTGGCTGGCCGATCAGACTAGCATACGCGTCCTGCCGGACCGCCTGCAGCATCCGCCAGACCGTAACGTCAAGACACTGAAGGTGCCGGGGTATTATCAGTCACAGGGTCACACGTGCGGTTTCGTGGCTGGCCTGATGATCCTGCACTACTTCCGGCCTGGCTTTCCAATCGAGCGCTTCTATGAGCGCATCCGGCCGCATACCGACCGGGGCGTAAGCCCGCAGCGGTTGATCGATAGTCTGCGTCTCTATGGGGTGCGGGTCAGCCGGCGGACCGATCTCGACTTCGATGGCATTATGCACGCTGTTGATGCCGATCGGCCGATCACCGTGGTGGTGCGTACTCGCAAGGTTGAGGTCAGTCACTGGATCGTCATCTACGGCTACGGCCGGAAACCTAACCGGGTCTTTGTGGCGGGGGAGTTGCCGTTCCAGACCCAGCAGGTGTATCCGTACGGCATGTTCCGCGCGCACTTCTGGGCGCCATCGGGATTCGGGCTGGTGTGCGCCGGGCCGAAGGCCAGTCGTTCACCCGGTGCAACGTCTGCCTGCATCCCCAGGATCTCGGCCACCCAAGGTTATTCGAACCGGCAGGTCAGCCATTGGCGCATGGACGCGCTGAAGGGTATGCCATAGTGTGACGGCATTTCCAAATGGCGTCTAAACGACGTCGACGCCATCAGGATGGCCCCCCCGTCCTGATGGCGTTTCCTTTGTCACCATCCGTCTGACTAGCCTCCAGCCACCTGAGAGCCGCTATGTCACTGCCGAGCAGTCGCTATGTTGTGAAACGGCTGGTGACACGTAACAGTCCACCCTCAGGATCCCTTACGACACACGATGACGCATTTGCGCCATGGCGCCCCGGCGGCGGCGTCCAGCGTACGTGATTACGCAGCCGGCACCATTACGCTGCCCGGACGCGTAACCGTCACCCAATACCCAGACCGTTTCAGTTACGCGCTCAAATACGCGTAGTCGTGTGCGCAACCCCTGACTAGACAGCTTGGATCCGGCCGGGTGGCTGGATCGCCTTACCAACCAAGGAGCGATATGAGAACACAAATTCAGAACTACATCAGGGCCGGCTATCCCGGCATCTACCTGGTGAGCCACGAGGAACAACGTGTTGAAGCAGAGCTTAAGGCAGTAGCGGCGGCCCTCAAGTACAAGCTGTACGCGTGGTCGGCCACGGAGGGCCTAGTCGATACGGCTGACGGTAATATCCGTCAGGCCAATGACCCGATGGAAGCCATCGTGGCCGTCGCAGATCTGCCCGAGAGCAGCATTGTGCTGCTGCGTGATCTGCACCTGTTCCTGCAGGACGCCAACCCGGTGCTCATCAGGGCATTGAAGGACGAACTGGTACGCTGCAAGACCAAGGGCAAGTGCCTGATCGTGCTGGGCTGCCGCCAGGTGCTGCCGCCCGAACTCGAACGCGAATTCGTCGTGCTGGACTTCAGCCTGCCCGGTAAGGATCAGCTTGGGGCGGTGCTGGACGGCATCTGTGGGTCGGCTAAGCTGAAGAAGCTGGCGGGCCCTGATCGCGACCAGGTGTTGGATGCCGCCACCGGCATGACCAGCATGGAGGCTGAGAATGCGTACGCGCTGGCGGTGATCGAAACCAAGAGGGTCGATGCTACGGTCGTCGCGCGGGAGAAAGCCGCTACCGTCAAGAAGAACGGCTTGCTGGAGGTCGTGACCGTCAGGGAGAGCCTGAACGACATCGGCGGGCTCGATGTGCTGAAGGACTGGCTGCGTAAGCGCCGGGACGCCTTCAGTGAGCGGGCTCAGCAGTACGGGCTGCCCTCACCGAAGGGCCTGCTGATCGTCGGCATCCCGGGTACAGGCAAGAGCCTGACCGCCAAGGCCACGGCCTCGGTGTTTGGGCGGCCGCTGCTGAAGCTCGATGCCGGCAAGCTCTACGGGAGCCTGGTCGGGCAGAGCGAGTCCAACCTGCGTTCCGTCATCCAGGTGGCCGAAGCCATAGCGCCCTGCGTTCTGTGGCTGGACGAGATCGAGAAGGGTCTGGCCGGTAGCAAGAGCAGTGGCTCAACCGACGGGGGTACCAGTTCACGGGTGTTCGGAGCCTTCATAAGCTGGATGCAGGAGAAGAAGGCGCCGGTGTTCGTGGTGGCGACCGCCAACGACGTGACGCAGTTGCCGCCGGAGCTGCTACGCAAGGGGCGGTGGGATGACATGATGTTCGTCGACCTGCCCAACCAGACTGAGCGTGAGGCCATCTGGGGGATCCAGATCGCCAAGTACGGGCGGAAGCCGGAACGATTCGATGTGCCGGCATTGGCACGGGCGGCCGATGGCTTCACCGGTGCCGAGATCGAGCAGGCCGTCATTGACGCGCTCTACATGGCGTTCGCAGACGGGCGGGAACCCGGGATGGTGGACCTGTCGTTGGCGTTAGATACGTCGGTGCCGCTTAGCAAGCTGATGGCCGAGCAGATCGGCGGACTCAGGAAGTGGGCGGTAGGCCGATGCAGGATGGCGACCTCGACGGTCAACGAGGCGAGGGGACGGAAGATCGCGGCTTAGGCGTGAACCGGCATGTGCGCAGTTACGCGCAACGGCATGCCTGTCAAGTTGAGCCGGCCGCTGAGTGGAAGCGGTAAGTTACGGAAGGCGCCCAGCAGGGGCCTTTCTTTAGGTATGGCGGGGGAATGGTGCCCCATGTGTTGAAGACGGAGTCCCAAACGTCCCATCTGTCCCGCGTTCCGGCTGGGCCTGCTGGGACTACTGGGACTACTGGGACGGTGCTGTGCAGATAGGGGGGGTGCGCGATCGGGCGTTTGGTCGGCCGTTGACGCCATACGCTTTACAGCCGAAGCCCAATGCCACACTATCTCGGCCTGCGGAGGAACGGACGAGTAGGAGTCAACGAAAGGGGAATCCATGAATCTTGCGGCACTGTCATCTGGCGACCTGAAGCGGGTGTTGGTAATCAGGTTGGCGATCGAGAAGTACGAAAAGGAATTGCTGGCGGTCTACGAGGAGGCAAAGCGGCGGCCACCGGCCAAGAAGGGCAAATCGGCGCGCGTCCCCCCGCAACAGCAGCCATCACTGCGCGACCTGATCAGCGACCTCTTGCGGAAGGCCAAGAAGCCGTTATCCGTTCAGGATATCTATGAGGCAAGCCTGATGGCAGGCTACCACTGGCGCTCCGGGGATCCCATCAACGCCCTGAACGTGAAGATGTACACGGACAAGACGTTCAAGAAGGCTTCGCCTGGCATGTTCGTGCTGCGCAGGGGGGTGAGGTGCCAGACCCACTTGCCTTGCCCTGACGCGCTGTATGGTCTCCCAGTGCCCTTGTAGGCCAACCAGCAGGCTCATCCGGCAGGAAACGTAACCGTTGTGGTGCAGGCATCGAGTACGCAGTACACGGGTCGCGGAGCGAATGCTGTGCGGCGTCAGGGATCCGCTGAGCGGAAGGGTACGCATCGCTATGTGCGGCGCAAAGCAGTCGTTTCGCCACACCCGTGATCAAAAACTTCAGGTGAAGTTATTGATCCGAGCGTCCTCAGCGGGGTGAGTCATGAGTCAGGCAGTAGGTGCGTGAATCATGACTCACTGGCTGGAGCAGACCGGCCGCAGGTGTAATTCGTATCACAGTACCGGACCTGCAAGGCCCTGCGCATCGGAGTGGCTGGCACCATTATTCGGCGGGGTGATTGGGGTGGGGGGCATCGGAGTAGACCAGGCCCCGCCACGAGTCGTATTTTCAACTGCAGGTGCCGAAGTGCATGGTGCGATTCTGTCATTCCTCGGTCGCGGCATCAATCCCGACCCAATCGCCCAGTTCCTTGATGATCACCTTCCGCAGCGCCACTTGGAATGCTCCCGGCTCTCTGGCGTGCGCTTCGAGTAGGGGCATGACGTAGATGACGATCTCCTGTTCCTCCCTGTTGGTCACGCTGTAGGGCTCGGGAATGGCGCTGTGGTCGTTCCTGTCACGGCTTGGGCGATCCTCGAAACGGATGCTGACTTTGGGAACGCCAGCCAGCCTCTCCTTGAAATCCTTGGGTAGGGACTTCAGCAGGATGGCGGCTTCCTTCTGGGCAATCTTCTTCGTCCGTTCCAGAAGGCGGTGGTATTGCGGTGTAGTGGGCATCGGTCAGAACCACTTCTTTCGTGCAAGCCTGAGGCTGGCAACCACTGAAGGGACGAAGAATAGAAGCCACAGGCAGAATAGGGTTGTCACGCTCCAGCCCTTCTTGATCGTATCCGGTTCGCTCATTGAACGGTTGTGGACGATCTTGTGAACGGTCATGACCGGCTGACTGCCCACGACATGGACCCAGTTGCCGGGATTCAAGAAGCCGGGAAGGCCGGGGTCAGTGCAATCATACAGGTCGCTCGCCAGAATCTCCCAAAGGATCGTGCAAACAATCGTCATCAGAAACATCACGATGGCGAACTTCACGGCAGTCTGCAGCTTCTGGTACATGACGTTCAAGCAATCCGGATTGGGCGACCCTAAAGCCGTGGCGGTGAGGCGACCGACTCAGTTCCGCTCCGGAACAGATCCCTCACCTCGGGTACGAACCACATCGCACACAAGGCAAAGCCGCTCAACGTCGATGACAGACCTGATGCCAGCTCAACCCACAGCGTATGCACGACGGGATCATGCCCCAGCGGGAGAATCACAAGCCAACCTGCAATAGCCACGATTGTGTACAGCCACCGTGCCCACGGCCGCAGACTGTAGATGCACACGTTGGCCACGAGTGCCGCGAACAGGTATTTCAGTAGCTGCCACCCCACCACGACATCCGCCCACGCCGGTTCCGCATGGGGCTGTTTCCGGGAAGCAACATAGGACTGCAGCTCCTCAGGGAGTTGGCCGCGCGTCGTAAAGATCAAGACGAACCCCACGAGTGAACATACCCAGCACAGGGTGACTACGGTCAGGAAGGTCTTCTTTGTCATCGTCATCAAACCGTGCTCACCACTTACGTTGATTGACCTCAGCCGTCAGACCAATGGTTGGCGGCAGGATGTCAGAAGGCGGATGGGAAGGCAAGGGGGTGAGCGGAATTCGCAGTTGTCCGTTGGTGCCACTCCGGTGGCACCGATTCAAGCCATACGGACTGCAGGTACCCCCCGTGTGTTAAAGACCACGTCCCAAGCGTCCCATCCGTCCCGCTGTCAAGTTGGGCCCGGTGGGACGACTGGGTCGGTATTACGCGTAGATAGGGGCTGCCAGTATCAGGGATCCACTGAGCGGAAGGGTACGCAGCGCTGCGCGGCGCGCAGTCGTTTCGCCACCAGAGTGATCAAAAACTTCAGGTGAAGTTATTGATCCGCTCGCGTACCGGGCAGTGATTCAGGAGTCAGCCAGTAGGCGCGTGACTCACGACTCAATCGACCGTTCCTGAGTAACGATCGGGGATGGCGGAACTGCCCGGCTACGGAACCTTCTCGATGCTGATGATGGTGTTGACGTTGGTCGTCGTACCGCCCTTCTTGCTGACCGTCTCCGTGCCCTTCGCAGTCACCTTCACGGTGGCGCCCACGTAATCGGCGAGGTTGATCGCCGGGGCCTCGGCGGCGCCCTTCTTGCCCGCGTTCGGGCCCGGTAGGGGGACCTTGGCGCCGCTGGCATCGGTGAGGTAGTACCGGGTGATCGTCTCGCTGGTGACCTTGCCGGTCAGCGTCAGGTCCTGCAGTACCACTTCCTTCTTCACTTTCGCCGGGGTTGCCGCGTCCGGAGCCTGGGCGGGGGCCTGCTTGGTTACGACCGGTTGCTGCGGAACCGCCGTAGCTCCTTGGTCCTCTGCCGTCGCGGTGAGAGCGGGCATAAGTAAAGCGGCACCGACAACCCCAATGACTAGAAACTGTTTCATGTGTTTCAGGCCTCCTTCTTTTGGGTGCAAACTACCACCGCTTACGATACCGGGCAAGGACACTGCGCAGTGTGGCCGGCCACCCGGGTTGTCGGATGGCCAGCAGGAGCGGTGCAGGAGGTGGTCCGGGCCTGCAGGTACCCCCATGTGTTGAAGACGACGTCCCAAGCGTCCCCTCCGTCCCGCGGTCCGGCTGGGCGGTTGGGCCTACTGCGACGCTTGGGGCGGTGTTAAGTCCATAAGGGGGTGGCTAGGCGTAACCGTTACCGCACCTCGATCAGGTACGGTGCACACCCCTCGCCATGGCGACCCTTGTGCGGCGTCAGGGATCCACTGAGCGGAAGAGTTACGCGGGGAATGACGCCGGTCTAGTCAACTGAAGAAGGCTTTCTCTGTCCCCTGCTCACCCTCAACTTGGCCGGATCCAACAGCAACTCCCTAACCTCTGGGGTATTGCTCCGTGTTGTGGTATTACTGCGGCTTCCTGTCGGCGGATGCCGCATTAGTGACATCGTTCCCCAATCCCAGTTTCAGCAGCTCGTCCTTCTCTGCCGAAGACAGCAGCCCGCCCGCCAACGATGCGGCGATGAGCAGGGTTACCTTGGGCTGCTGCATCTCCTCATCGTAATACAGGCCGAAACGGTTCTCCGGTATCGCTTTCCGGGTCTCGTCCCAGATCTCATAGAACAGCACCGCTTCCACGTTCGCCGCCGTCTGCCCGATAATCTCCTTCAGATGCCTGTCGACGGAGCGGTACCCAGCCTCGGTTATCGGCTTGCCGGACTGGTTCTCGTAGTTCGATTTAGTCGGATAGCTCGGGCCGCCCGAACATATCTCCCCGGCGTTAAACTCGTTGATGCGGAGTGGTCTCTTGAACTGCGCCAGCTGCGTGAGCGGACCGCCCGCGCCGAACCAGGGGTCCTGGTCTAGCGGCTTGTGCTGTTCCCAGGGATAGATGTGGTACCCCACGACGTCGAAGAGCACCCCCTGCTGCTGCATGTACGAGAGCAGCCCGAAGCTCCGGTCTGTCGTGCCGAGGATGATCCTGAGCGGCTGACCCGACGCCTTCCGTACGTCGTCGATGGCCTTCGACATACCCCGGAGCACCGCTGCCTGCAGTCTGCCGCACGGTGTGTCATAGTCTGCCGCCTTCTGTCCGGTGGCGCCGGAAGTCCTTATGTTCTTGTACAGCGAGATCTCATTCTGCAGCTCGTAGTCGTGCATGACGTCCATCGTCTTCTCTATCTGCGGCTTCGTGCTCTCGTAGACGCTCTTCTCCACCTCCGCGAGGTCCGCGTTGAAATCCTGGTGTCGGGGCTGACCCGCTGAGAACTTGGAATAGACCACCGCCTCGATGGCGATCCCTTTCGCATTCAGGAAGGCGGCCGCGCTGCGGAATTTCGTCAGGTACTTAGCATCGTTGCCCCAGAGATCCATCCGCACGCATTTGAGGTTGCGTTCCGCGAGCCTGCCGGCAAGACGCTCAGGGTCGCTCCCGCCGCTATGGATGTTGACGCCCCATTGTATCGCATTGGTGGCGGATACGGCGGGGAGGAAGCACGCCAGGGCGCATGCGACGATGGCAGGAGCTGTTTTCTTCATCATGGACCGAGCATACGGCAGTTACCGTCACCGTCAACCCCGAGTCAATGGTAGCGGCGGTTCCGAGTAGGGGGGCTGTCATCACGTACGACTGACAACTCTCGTCCGGGCGACCGGTGTACGGCGTCGGTGAGTCGTCGCCGGTAGGGACGGCGGGGGCGCCATGCCCCGTCCTGCATAATCCGCGGGGCGGGAGCGTGACCGCAGGCCGTCGCGGCGCCGGCAAGCGGTCGCTCTACAGCAGATCGAGTGGGCTGGTGGCCGGGTTGCGCATGTCCTTCACCACGTGCGTGTAAATCATGGTTGTTTCCACGTTCGAATGACCGAGGTATTCCTGGATCTGGCGGATGTCCACCCCGTGCAGAAGCAGGCTCGTGGCAAACGAGTGCCGCAGGCAATGCACACTAGCCGGCTTGGCGATCCCAGCAGCGCGGACGGCATCCCGTACCGCGTTCTGAATGGCCGTATCGCTCACGTGGTATCGTCGCACTTTGCCGTTACGCGGATCCACGGCGAGTGTCCGGCTTGGAAACACGTACTGCCAGCACCACTCCCGGCAAGCGTTGGGGTACTTGCGATCGAGGGCGTCCGGCAGGGCCACCTCGCCATGACCTTCCGAGAGGTCTTTCTGGTGGAGGATCCTGACGCGCTCCAGATGTGGTGCCAGAGTCGCTTTGACAGACTGCGGCAAGAGCGTGGTCCGGTCCTTCCCGCCCTTGCCCGATCGCACGATGATCAGGTTGCTGGCGAAATCCAGATCCTTGACCCTGAGCGTGCAGCACTCCGTCACCCGCAAGCCACCGCCATAGATCAGCTCTGCCATCAATCTCGGGGTGTCCTTCATCCTGCCCAGCACCGCCGCCACCTCCTCGGCACTCAGCACCACTGGAAGCCGTTGCCCGCGTTTCGCGCGCACGTTTTGTGAGAGATCGCCCATGTCGATCTGCAGTACTTCGCGGCACATGAAGAGTAGCGCGCTGAACGCCTGGTTCTGGGTTGAGGCGGCAACGCGTTCCTTCACGGCCAAGTAAGCCAGGTAGTCCTTGATGGCTTGTGGCGTGATACGGCAGTCCTCAGGCCGGGGTGAGGGGCTGCAACTGTCGAGATAACGGAAGAAGCGCTGCAGCCAGTCAGCGTAGGTCTGTTCGGTCCGGCTGGAGTAGTGCCGCAACCGGATCAGGCGCCGGACGGCATCCAGCACATCGGCCTTGCGCCTTGACCCGGATGCATCGGGCTGGACAGGCGGCGCCGGCGCCACGGTTGCGGCCTCAGTCAGGTAGTTCGAGAAGTACAGGCGTACCGCCTTCTCGGCCTGGTCACGCTGCCATGCCTCGATATAGGGGGTGAGGTTATCGAGGAAGATCGTCAGCCGATCCTCCACGGTCAACCCGTCCTTCGGTGGGACCTGCGCGAGGAATTTCCTGACCCACGACACGTAGTAACGCGCATGCTTTTCGGCCACGATACGGCTCTTCAGCAGGTACTCCCCGAATCTGCCAAGTTCCAAGTCACTCTCGCTGTGGTGGTTGCTCATAAGATCCTCTTTGCGCCGGGATAGGTCCAGTGGTCCTAACGTGGTCAAAACCGTGTGATTGCCAACTCAAAATGCCCATTTGGGGGCTCTGCGCACTAATCGGCGCCCATGATAGGACCAGTGGTCCTATACAGGCTTATGACGGGCTTTTGGCAAAGATTAAGGGCATGCCGTGAATTTCCGGTCCCCCGCTGTACGCAAAGCCGGCACGCGGAACATTTGCGCGGGCAGCAGCCATGGCCGCGAGCATCGCCAGACCGGAACATACTGGTGGAGCGTGAGATACCGCAGCATCACGACTCCTGCGGTCGTGCTTGGGGTTGTGCTTGACTCGCAATCGCCACGGGTGACAATGCGCCTATGGAAGGTCGTATGGCTCGGCCGCCGTGGCAGGCTGGCATAGGGCTACCAGCCATCAAAAGACAACTTGGTACAGAGAATAGTTCGCAGAAAGGAGATTGGAGATGAACACACGAGTCGTAGCTAGAGTGGTAACCGCCAGCGTCATTCTCGGGCTTGCCGTGGGTTGCATAGGCACGCGCCGGGCAACTGACAGAACCATGGTCAAAGGCGGTGAACCGGCAATGCCCCAAGCAACTGGCAGGATCACGATCAAGGGAGGTGAGCCTGCAATCGCAGCCGTACTTGCTTTTGCCGAAGGGCCGGAGTTCCGGTCCGAGGTCACCAAACAGAACCCGATGGCCGAGAAGACCAAACTCGGACTGCGTCGGCACAGGAACACATCCGTGCTGGATGTCACAGCAAGTGCCAGTGACCCGACGGCAGCGAAGGCCGTGGCCGAGTCAATGCTGCGACTGCTGAAGCAGAAGTTTCCCGGCCCAGGGGAGCCGACGGTGGAGATTCTGGAGAATGTGAAGGTGGTGGGGCAGTAGAGCCGCGAACCAGCGCCTGAACGGTACGGCTGCGCCGCCCGTTAGACGCGGCGTTCGCATGACTAAAGATGGATGAGATTCTAAACTGGGAATTTGCCGTATCGGTGGGAGGTGGCCTAACCCTGCTTGGCTTCGTCCTCATCGTGATGGACTACTTTATGGCGTACCTCGTGGCCCGAATGGATTACCCCGAGTACAGGATCACTGAGCAGGAGTTGCTTGTCGGCGTAATGCCAGAGAAAGAGAAGCGGCGCATCCGGACGATGCAGTCTCGTCGGAATGCGGCATTGACACACAGGATGAGGCGTGGAGCATTCGTAGTCATTGCGGCCGGCTGCTGCATTCTGTTCGCCGCCTGGCTGCACAACGCAAAGGTACACTGAAATGCGAACAAGCGGCCGGTGCTGGCGGAGTACCGCCGGCACAGCCGTAGCGTTGGATGCATTACATGAATGAGGAAAAGGAAAGGTTCATGGCGTGGATGCCTGGGGCACTAGGCTTCTCGCGAGATGACGTGATCGTGGCCGTGGGAATGCAATGCCGAAAGAAGCATTTCCCGGTGAAAGATGTCCTACAGTGGTTGGGACCACCCGCGAAGAGTGTCGGTGATGCATCCGCCGGGAATCTCGTCTATTTCTATTCCTACAATTTCTGGGGCGCCCCCATGTTCGGTGTTCTGGCCGGCCAGGTCGTCGAGTTCGTCGTTATTGCCATATCGGGCAACAACAGTAAGCGCGTTGATCCGCGCACAGGTAACGAAGTGTTTTTCAACTTTCTTGACGAGATGCAGCCATTCAACGAACAAGCGTTCACTATAACTGCATCCAACAAGGAGCCGGAGGCGACTCGCTAACCGCTCGCGTCTCGGCTCCAGCGTTGGACCGCATAGAACCACATGAAGATGTGTCGTATAGTCCTGCTTGTGATGTTGCCCGTATGGGGGTGTGCTCAGACGGAGCCGCCACATGTTGAGAAGGTAATTGACCTTCTACAACGCGTTCAAATGGTGGTCAATCTTGGCGATGCGTCTCTCAATGCAGCGGTTGCGAGTATCGAGTGCCAAGCGAACACGAACCAAAGCCCGAGTAGCATGATCAAGATAAAGATAGAAGGCGTGCCGGAGGCGGTCGCCTGTGGGCATACTCACGATTATCTGGTGCGGGACTCGTGATCTACGTGACATGGACACTCACATCGGCAATCCTCGTGCCGATCTGTGAATGCGCGGTGCTCACTATTGCTGCGTTGACACTCTTCGCGTTGCGCAGTCCGAAGGAGCCCCTGAGTCTTCCCGCAAACTCTGTCGGTGTTCTTTGCGGCCTGATTTCGGTCGCTCTGTGGTTCGTCACGATCTTTGCCTCCATGTTTGGAGCACCAGGTGGGTGGCGACACTGAGGACGGTTCCGTCAACAACCCGGGGCAGGTGGCCAACCTTGAGCGCCGCCGTGTAGCCGGCAAGCGTAACCACAGCGGTTACGCTGCCCCCACCCGGTAGAACGGGCCCATGCGGCCCAAGGGGCCCAGCAGGCATGGTCTATACGGTCCCGGGCGGGTGGGACGGTTGGGGCGCCGGTACGCATATAGGGGGCTGGCTATCTTCGTAAATTTGAAGATGGCCGCGTAACCGTTCTGGTTGCGCAATCACCGACGCCCGACACCCCTCGCCGGCGACTGTTGTGCGTCGTCCCCGATCCCTCAACTGAACAGTTACGTATCCCGCATTGTCGTCCTAGGGTTCGACATCAACGCTAACGTGTGCTATATTGATCTGGTTAGTACACGCCTGCCCGCAGGAGGAACCCCTGATGACATGTCTCGCAAACATACAGCCCGCCCATGTGGCAGCCTATCCGGCCGGGTCTGCCAGCTATCGGCTACGGTGGCTGCGCTGGCTGACCGGCCGTCTACCGCCACGGCCCGAAGCAGGCACAAGGCCGGCGTGGCGCCCCTTGGCCGCACGAGTGACCCCAGATGGCCATTGACCGGTTGACCTCAAAGCATCCTCTGATCGTGAGGTTCGATGAGGATGGCTACCAGACCGCCGCAGCCCGGGCTGAACTGGCGGCAGTCCCCAAGGCCTCCGAGGCTGTGCTGGCCCTGACCGGCATCTCTCGTCAGGCAGCACCCACCCCCAGCGGGCAACTGCTGGGTGCGTTGTTGCTTGGCTCGCTACGAGGGATGTCGACGTCAACCCTGATCCGGCTAGATGGCGTACGGACGGCCCCACCCAGTGCCCGACTGTGCCGTGAGCAGAGTGGTGACGGTACGCCTTTCTATAGGGTCCGGTATGAATCGCCACCGATTGACGGGCGCCGCCAACGTAGCGCCATCTATCTCGGGGACGATCCCTTGGTTGCTGAGTGGGCAGCCGGCATACTGGAGGAGAAACGCTGGCGGGCCAACCGGCACGAGCCGCCATCAGTCAACCACACCCGTATCGCGCAACTGAACAGGTTACGTGGTCGGGTTACGGCGATGGCCCGGCAGGTAGCCGGACGTGCCGGCTACACCTTCCGGGGGGCACGATTGATGAGGCGCCGGTATGGATGACCAGGTGACCGCGCACTTGTTGGCATCCAGCCGGGCCCGGAAGAGCCTCTACTGGCTGCGCGTACGCCGTGAGCCCATCCCGGATCACGTGGTGGAACAGATAGTCCGGTCGGGGGTCTGGCACCAGTGGGGCTACAGGCGCCTAGGTGACCTCCTGATGCGGGAAGTAGGGCTTACAGCAGAGCAGGCGGCCGACTGGACTTGTCGGGCAATAGGGTGGGGGTGTGAGGATGCAAGAGTTTACGGTTGTTGAACCTTCCGAACTGATACATGAACCTGTCGGCATTGAGCTGGCCACAGTGCTTACGCAGCCGTTTCCCCAGATGGAGGCGGCCATCATAGATGAGCTGGACCGCGTAACCAGATTGGCTGACCGGGACCCCTTGGCGGCCCTGGAGCAGATGCTACGGCTGATGCAGGGACTGGACGTCGAGATCCTGAAGTGCATGGCACCCGCGTTGGTCGAGACAGCACAGCATGACGCCGCTATGTTTGCGGCCGGCAAGGATAAGACCAGCACCAAGGGGCGCCAGATGACCACCATGCTGAAGCTGCAGGAAAGTATCGGCAAGCTGGGGATGGCACGCGTCAGGGTACGGGATGAGCAAGAGCGGCGATCAGGACGTAGTCTGCTGCTCAACGCGTAACCGTTGTGGTCTGGGGATCATGTACGCCTGCGGCGTGGGGGATCCACCGCGCGGAGGGTACGTGGCACCGCACAGCCGCCTTAGCAGGATAGGCAGGCTTGGCGCAGGATGCTGACCGCGTACCCGTTGTGGTTGCAGGATCGGGTATCCACTGCGCGGAAGGGTACGCGTCCAAACCTGTGACTATCCGATTGAATGCCCGCGCGATCAGCGTATTGTGGCCCTGCAGAACGGTGGGCAACAACGGGGGCACACGTGTCAGGACTGCCACAACCATCACGCCCGGCGTTCATGCTGGACCACATGGTGATCCGGCTGGGCAAGTACCTGCGCATCGTCGGCTACGATGCGGAATGGGACATCTTGGTCCGCACCCACGACCTGATCGTCCGCGCGAACAACGAAGGACGTATCTTCATCACGCGCAACCGGCGCCTGCCGTGCCAGTATCCGGTGCCCAAACAGGCAATCGTGATGACCGAAACCGACCCTGTGCAGCAACTGAGGCAGTTAGAGGTGGAACTCGGGATCGACACGCGGTCGCGGCTCTTCGTGCGTTGCATCCGCTGCAACGTGGATTTACTGCCGGTCGAGGACGCCAGCACCCTGACTGGCCGGGTTCATCCGAACGTCCTGAGGCAGCACACCAGCTTCTACACCTGTCCAAGCTGCGGTACCGTATTCTGGCGCGGTAGCCACGTCCGCAATACTTGCCGCAAGTTGGGCCTGCGGCCGCCTGCCGGTACCTCGCCCGACGAGAGTACGTAACCGTTGTGGTCTCATGATCAGGGACGCCGAACAGCCATCGCGGAGCGACCATTGACGGTCGTCCGGGGATCCACTGAGCCGGATAGGCAGGCTTGGCGCAGGATCCTGGAGGGGCACAGGGTGTGATTCGTATCACACTAGCTTGCTGGCGCAGGATAGCCCATCAGGTTGCCGGCCCGATCAAAAACTTCAGGTGAAGCAATTGATCCGCGCCTTCTGAGTCATGAGTCACACAGTAGGTGCGTGAATCATGAATCAGGGGGATCAGGCAACCATCAGCCCGATGGGGTGCTGGTCTGTGATTCGTATCACGTGCCTGCCTAACAACCGTTCAGGCACAGGATACGGCTCCGCCCGGTTGAGGCATTGGATCAGCGTACCCGTTCTGGTCACGCTATCAGGGACGCTGGACGGCACCGCGGGGCGCCATGGGCGCAGGTGCGTCATCGTGGGGCGTCGTGGATCCCCTGAGCGGAAGGGTACGTGTCTGGGCACCGTAACGGTTCTGGAATCGTAATCACGTTACGGGTCTGCACAGAGGGATGACAAAACCCCCCTGTCTATAATAAATACTGTCCTTCTTATTGTAGACAGGGGGGTTTCTGGTTAGCGTGACGCCTAGTTGATGAAAATGCCACCCCAACCAGCCTTTGATGCGCTGATCCCCCAGTTCTTCTGTGCAGTATTCGGTCCTACGGACTTGGTGGTGCTGGCGCAGATGCAGGATGGTGGTTGGCTCAACAGCACCCTTGTGCGCGATGACGCGATTACGTGGCTGATCCAGCACCACGACACGCCAAACCTCTACTTCAGGGCATCCTCGCATGATGGCCGTAACGGTTACCAGATAGGCAACTGCCTGCAGACCCGCGCGTTGTATGTCGACATCGACTACGGGCAGGTGGGCCACAAGGGCTCGACACCGTTCCGGACACTGGATGACGTCGTGGCGTACCTGCTGACCTGCCCCCTCAGGCCCTCTGTGGCGTGGCATACCGGTCATGGCGTACAGGCTGCCTTCCTGCTTAGCGAACCCATTGTGTTCGGCTTTGGTGAGGTGGCGACCGAACCCCTGAGGCGGTATCTGGACCTAACACCCCGCTTGGTACGCATGATGATGGCCGACTCAGCCCAGACGCCCGAGCATGCCTATCGCGTACCGCTTACCATCAACCACAAACCCAATACCGATCCAGTACGGGGTTCTGTGCTGTGGCATAACCAGACCACGTACACGCTCCAGCACATCGAGCAAGCCTGTGCCACGTGGAACGATGACTTGTTGGCGCGTGAAGCCTCACCCCTGCCAGCGGACCCCGACCTGCGTACTGTCCCGTACACAGAACTACCAGAGCAGATCCGTACTGATATTGAGGGATCAGGTGAGCGTAGTGAACGCCTGTTCGGTCTAGTGGGCCAGATGGTACGTGCCGGCTACTCGGACCAGACCATCCAGGACGCAGTACAGCACGGTGAGGACTTTGCGGACAAGTATGGCGGCCGTGCCGGTGGACTGGCCGCTCAGGTCCAGACCTGCATTGACCGGATCAGGTCCGGCCGGTACTGCTACAGGTCCGATGTGGCGCCACCGTTACGCGTCTACAACGTACCCGTACCGGTTCGCTTGCAGGATTGCGCTCCCATGCCGCCGGAGCTCGACCGAATGCTTGATCGGTACGCGGCAGCCACCAACATCACGCTGCTGAGCCGTGTACGTTCAGCAGCTCGTTTCCATGAGCACCTGTCGGGCACCCAACCAACAGGCGTGATCGAAAGCCCGTGTGGCGCCGGCAAGTCGGTATGGGCGCTCTGCCACATAGCCCTGCGGGCCAATGACCAAAACCGTTACCTGTACGTAACGGAGACCGTGGAGGCACTCCACCGGTCAGCTGACCTGCTGGAACGTCTGACCGATCAGCCGGTGGGCCGCCTGCATGGCCATAATGCCCAGCAGTGTGCCGCACTGTCCGGCCAGACCCATACGTGGCGCCAGTGCGACCCTCATAACCCCAGATCGGTGTGCCGGACCTGCGAGGCCAGCGGCCGTTGCCACTACCATAACCGCAACCAGCAGGTTACGCGGTCAATCCTGTGCATGACCCATAGCGGGTTGATACGTGCCATGGAGGACGGCAGCACGCTGCTACAGGACGCCAATCTGGTGATCGATGAGGGCCTGAGTCCATTCGGCACGTGGCAGGTATCGTTAGCGGAACTGGAACGCCTGCAGGTTTACGTGCCTGATCTGGAACTGGGCCGGATGTTCCCGTACACCAGCATGGCCGCCCAATCTGAACTCGCCCAGTGGGAGACCGCCAAAGATGCCGATGTATGGGCCAGGCGCCATTACGTGTACCGCGACCAGAACCAAACCTCTGCGCTAGCCGACCTGTATGGCGCACTGCGGGCCCGTATCGGTGTCGGGTTACGCCCACCTGGCCGTCACCGGGCTGGCGATCTGGAGCGCGTATCAGATACGCTGGCGGAACTGCTGAGCTTCTTCCGCCCCAGCCAGTACGGTGATGCCACCTACGCCTATCACGAGGTTCAGGATGGCCACCAGTGGGCCCTGACATCCGCGTGAACTGCATCAGCCCAGGCTGGATCGAGACGGAGTCGTGGCGCAAAACAGCCGCCCGGCGCACTCCGCCGCTGACCGACGCCGACCACGCCCAGCATCCCGTCGGCCGCGTCGGCCGGGCCGATGACATCGCCGCTATGGTCGAGTTCCTCGCGTTCGGCGAGAGCGGCTTCATGACCGGCGCCAACGTCATCATCGACGGCGGCATGACACGAAAGATGATGTACGTCTAAGGCGGCTTTTGCGCGCTGCTTAGCCATCTTCCCGCAGCGGGCAAGATGTCAGCCACACACAGACGTACTCACGACACGAGGCGCGCCTCCGAGCAGTTCCACGTGGCCCGAGTTGTCGATGTTGTAACTCCACGGACCGCGGCCCTCGAAGCAGACGCCAAAAGCTTCAAGCCGTTCGCCATCGGGAACACAGGCCTGCACACGACCGTCGTTCCAACGGCGAATCCAACCTGACCGGCCCACAAACCGGATTCCCCCGGCCGCCTCGTCCACTATGTCGTTGTGGAGGAACACCAGGTCGACGTACTCGGGCGCCATCACGCTCAGGCCGCTGGCCCCGAGGCCGGCCACCCGCACATCGCGGCCACGTTCTTTGGCAAAGAGGAGCGTGCGGTACATGCCGTCCATCTTGTTGGAGAGCCGAAAGTAATGCTGTGAATGCTTCACTTTTTCATCGGCCGGCCTGCCCGCAGGGCTGAAATTCGGGATGAGTTCGCCCGTCTCCATTTCGAAGTCCGCAGGATGCTGAACATACGTCAGCAGATCCAGATCGAAGCGCCCCTTGGCGGTGATGGCGCTCCCCCGACGCTGGACGCCCGCGCCGGTGAAATGCAAATTGTAGCGGTGCGGCACCTGGCCGTAGACGCGGTCGAAAAGAACGATGTAGTCCGGTTTCACAAAGAGCAGTTGCCGCACCTTCCACACCTTCGGCCCAACGGGATTCCTGTCGCCGATGTAAAAGTAAGGCGTCTTCGTGCGGTCGATCTTGCCGTCCTTGTTGTCGACCTCGGCAAACGTGCGCACCTTGCCCCACAGCAACTTGAGGGTCACCGGCACCTCGCACTGGGTGTAGTCCAGTGCCGGGGTGAACAAGGAATCGGCCAAATACCCTCGTCGGATGCTGTCCTCGTCGGGTATTTCCACGATATTGTGGGCGCCACCTACGGCCACGTCGCCTGTGTAGGTCCCGTAATCCATGCAAAACGGCGTACCCTTGGCATACCAGTTGAAGGCCGTCTCGTCCGCCTCGTAGTGATCCTTGGCAAACCCGATCTTCTGGAAAAGATAGCTCTCGTCCGGCTGGGTATGGCGATCCCGCAAGGCCACCCCGACTTCGTCCATCACCTCACTCTCCAACTTTCTGACGTCTGACTTCTGACTTCTGGCTTCTTCCCCACACGGCGCCATCGTTGCCATGATCACGGGGTAGTGTTCGCCGGGCACGCAGTTCGGTTCCAGCCGCTGCCACGCAGCCAGGCAGTCGGCCCGCAACGGGTCAGTCTCGGCCAACTCCGCGGCATAGCACAAGAGGTACTCTCCACCGCCTGTGGGACAGCAAGCATTACCGACTCCCGGCCACGTGTATTTGTCCCAGCGCTTGTCCTTGGGACCGAGGAATCGACAGAGCCATCCGACAAACCGCCGCACCCGCTCATCGTTGAAATAGTCGATCCCCCATCGTTCCTTGACCGCCTTGAAGGTGATGACGAAGTAGGAAAAGGTATAGAGCGCGTAATTGATCGACTCCTCCCATGCGCCACTCTTGCCGCAATAGGCGTCGAGTTGCCGGTCGATCTCGTCGAGCGCAAACCGCCGCCAGTGAGCCGCATCGGGATGATCCTTGAAGATCGCCGAGAGATGCGCCAACGCACACAAGGGGTCACTCTGAAAATTCGGCAGGCAATTCGTCCACACCAACCGGTCGGGCTTATGCTCGCCGCCATACGCGTAGAAATCGCGGGTGGATTCGGGGTGATCCGGATGCTTCCACGTTCGCGAATGCGGCCAGCGTCCTTCGTCGAGGATGCGCCGGGCGGCAAAGACGAAGCAAGCGCTTAGGTTGCCGATCTGTTCAGTTTCCAGAACGCCATCTCGCCGCAGCATTTCGTATCCGAGCAGCATACCGCGCAGGTAACGTGAAAACCCGATTACATTCTTCATGTAGTCGCCCACGCCGGAGCGGTACCCTTGGAACTGCCGCACCCAGCGCTCGAACCGGGCGATCAGATGGCTGTAGACCGCCTGCGCGTTCTCAGATGTCGGCTCCAGCAGATAGCGACAGTTGGCCAGATGCATTCCGCCATTCTGCTTCAGCCAGTCGTCCGGCGACTCCAATACACTTTTCAGACACAGGAATTGATCGAGCCGCTGCCGCGCCGCCGCATGGTAGTCGCCCGCCGCGAACACACCCGGCGCCGTAGAGCAGGAAGCGTCAAACGCGGTGTCGCCGCCAAGGTCGAGGTGCTCGTCCAGTCGCAAAGCATTGAATTCGGCGTGGAGGCGGTGGAAGACAAACCGGCCATCGGCCGGTTGGGTGTTCGGTGTTCGGTGTTCGGTGTTCAGATTCCGACTGACCGTCTCCTGAACACTGACTTCTCCTCCCTGAACCCTGAACCCTCTCTCGACCTCCCCGGCATACAGCAACCAATACCGCTTCCCACTCGCCAGCGACGCACGCCACTCGACGGCGCCACCTTTGTCCAGAATTTCCGGCATATTCACGACCGGCTCCTCCCATTTCGCGCCGTAGAGTCCGAGGATGCCGACCATCCCGCGCGCCTCATCGCGCTCGTCGAAGAAAGCGAACCAACCGCGGTTGTTGGGAATGAAATACTCGGTGAGCACGGGCATCTGCAACCGGCAGAGCACATCGCGGGGATGCTCCACGCCGAGTGGCTCGCCGGTCGGCTGGCTTTCGCCCTCGAAACTGTCACGAGAGATGATGTGGGTAAATATCTTCTGCGGATTGAGCGTCCACACCAACTCCGCATTCATCCGCAGCGCGAAATGCTCGCTGACTTCGATGTACGGAGCGATTTTGTAGCAGCGAAATGTCAGCGTGTAATGTCGTTGCTCTGCATACTCGTACCGCAGCCGGTATTCCGTGAACAGCGGCCCGTCATTCGTCCGCGCCAGCATCGCCCGCTCGAATGGCTGCTCGCACCGAATCCGGCTCGTGAACGGAAACCCGGCAAACCCGGCAAATGGTGAATCCTGAGTGACGACCAGTTCCCGGCCTTTCACCCCAATGGGCTGACTGAGCGGGATGGCGACCGGCTCAAGGCTGGTCGCGTTGCCGCGGGCGGGAGTGAAGACGAGTTCCTTCGTCTCGCCTTTTGCAAAACCCAACCGCACGAGAATCTCCGCGCCATTGCCGGTAAACTGAAACGGCGTCGGTACGCCGTTGATCGTCAGCGTGAGCGGCGCGACCTCGGGAAGCGTCAATCGGACATACTGCTCCGTCCAGTCGGTAAAGAGCGGGCTGATGAGTCGAATGGTTTGCTTCATAGTGATTCGATGTCGATCAACCGCATGCCGAGGGCGGGGATGGTTTCGCTCAAGGTTGGGGAAGTTTCCGTTCGTTTTTCTGTCGTCGTTATCCAAGCAGATAGACGTGGTTGGGGTTCAAGGTGGTCACGACCGCCCCGCTCACCGCATCGCGGGCGCCAGTCGGCGCCGGGGCGGCCTTGAAAGCGAAGAACACGGGACGGTCGCCACCGTCCCAGCGGACCCCGAGTTCATCCTTGAGTACAGTGCGGCGGATCATTCGGTGGCGCTGGCTCCGGTAGAGTGCCAGCACCTGCTTGATCGCCGCCACGCTGGGCGCATGCCATTCGGCGTGCGGAACGAGATGGAAGTTGAGTGACGGGACCCGCTTGTGGGCAAGGCACTGGAAAAGCAGATCGACCGGCGCCCGACCGCGCAGAATGCGGTTTTCGTAGTTTGCATCCTCGCCCTCTCTTCCGTCGTTAAAACAGAGGGCGATCACGGTGTTATAGGAGTATCCTAGAAGATCGCCGGCATAAACGTTGCCGCCGTGCAGCCCGCAACAACTGTGACTGCTGAAACCCACCAGTGCCTCTGGTTGCAGATACAGACCGGCGTTTGAGAGATCCGCATAGAGTTTCGCCATGCGGTCGAACTGCGGCCGCATGTCGCCCTGCGAGTAGTCCACCTGCCACCAGCCGAGGTTGGAGAAACTGTCCCAGAGGTAACCTGCCAAGCCAGTCCGTTCGCACACGCCGAGCAGGCGGTCGCGCAACCATTCCATAACCGAAGTGTTGAGATTGAAGGGCCAGCAACTGGCTGCGTAGCCGGTGTCCGGGTGCCGCCCGGACTCCTTTCCGGCGAAGACGCCCCCTGCTCCGCGGGCCAGTGCCTTGGTTTCGGGGCGGTTCCCATCGGCAAGGAAGCTGTTGGGCGAGGCGTGGGTGGACATCCAAGAGAGGATCTTAATCCCCTTGCCGACGGCCCGGTCGCAGAGCCGCTTGAGACCAGCCTCGCCACCCCAGGTCTCGTTGACCGCCCAATCGATGATCGAACACATGCTGTCCCGGCGCCTCTTCCCGAAGATGCGCTGTTTCTGCTGCTCGGCCGGCACCAGTTTATCCAGATCCTCGTTCAGAGATTGCTCATGCTCGAAAACCACATCAATGAAGACATAGTCGCCGCCGAACTCGGATGCCACGTCAATGACATGCTCGTAGGTGGTGTCGAAATTGACGTGCCGCCAGACGTTGTGCGAGAACGTGATGCCGGGCGGCTCCTCCTGCGGAATGCCAAACTGGGCCTGGCCTCGTTCGAGTTCACGGTCCTGGATCCGGGTCCAGAGATTGAGGGCATCCACGTCATCGAGCACATCGGGGCAATGCAGGATGGTCTTGGGGTTGGTGGTCACCTTATTGGCCTGCGCAAACAGGTGCATGTCCAGATAGCGCAGAGAATCCTCGCCGGAATTCGTCTCGACTACGGTACGGATCAGGGAGACTTGGTCGAACCAGCCGACCATGATCCCCGCCGCGCAATACTGCATGTCAAATCCTGGCAACAGTGACCAACGCGCCCAGAGATTGCCGGGCAGAAGGTGCGCCCACTGATCAAGCCCGACGGTGGAGTACGTGGTATTGCGCCCGATCTTCAGGCGTGGCGGGGTGAGCCAGTTGCGCAGGCAAATCGTGACAACGTCAAGATTGCCGCCGATCTCCCAGGTCTGGCGGTCCACCAACCGGTGGATCGGCAACTCGCCCTCATACTCAAACCAGTAGCGGAAGCCGGTAAACTTCCGGCCATCGAGTTCCTCATTGGTCGGCTCAAAACATACATCGAGTCGTGCTTCCCGCGAGGCGGCGTCCCAGTTCGCATTCCGGAAACAGGGATCGCCGGACGAGTCGCGCCGCTCGCGGAACAAGGCGTCAGGGTCGCTCAGTGCCGTAGTGCGCACCACCGTGGTCTCCCCGCGCTGCTCGATTCCCTTAAAGCGGAACGCGCGAAACAAGTCCCCCTCGAAGGTATCGAACCACGGAAGAAACCGGGTCGCGGGATTGCGCAGTGCGACGCCGTTGATGGTGATCGCGCCCAGGCTGTGGAGCATTCCGTCCCGGACCTCCAAATGCAGACTGACGGCGCCGACCTGAATGGTTTGGTCCATGTTGCTCACTTTCGTTCTCATTCCAAAACCGCCTCACCCCAGTTGGCGGGCCGCAAGGTTGACTCGATGAATACGTCCGTGACGGTCGTGTCGTCGACCGCGCGGCTATGCCAGGGCAGCCGCGCGGCACTGCGCGTCCCCTCGGGATCGGCGAGGATCATCGAGGCGTCGAACCGGAAACGCGCCCCGGGCCGCAACACGACCTCGGCGTCAATCAGCGGAACCCGGAATTCGACGACGTATCCAAGCGTCGGCTCATGCCCCGTCACCGGATCGACATCGGGAGCTTCGCCGAGCGGCGGCGGCCGACGCTTGGTCACGGCGGCGAGCATGCCCTGATCCTTGACCTTCGCCACGCGGGCGAACGTGACCCGACCGTTGCCCGTCTGGTAAGTCGCCGGCTGACGCCGGTCCGCCGGGGCATCGGGTGGAAGCACCGGCACAAACTCGACGACTCCGAGCGGCGAGGCCACGACCCGCTTGTCGCCAACTCCGGCTTGGCGCGCGGCAGCCACCCGGTCCGGCCCGAAGTTAAGATCTACTCCCGCCCCGCCCTGGAACGCAAAGGGAACGGTGGCCGAGGTCTTCCAGGGGCGGTCGGTGTCGACGTCAAACGCCGCATACAACCCCGTCCCATTCCACCCCAGATACACGCGGGCGACCACACTGGTTCCGTCCTTGATTTCCAGGGGGCGGACCTTTTTCCACTCCGCCAAGCTACCATCGATCTTCACGTCGCCAATGAAAGGAATATGGGCGACATCGGGGCGGGCGGCTTCGGTCTTTAGCGCTCCGGTCACCGCGGTCGCCTGCGCCTCGGATACGGAGAAGCTTCCCTGCTGACGGTTGAACTGGTCCCAGCCGGTGATTTTGTACACGGGCGACGAGTTCTGGCCGGCGCCGAAGAACAGGACATCGCCGGTGGCCAGCCCGGGAATCGTCATCCCGGCCGGCACCGTGTAGAGCGTGCCGCCAAAGTTCTCCGTACACAACTGGTAGGCGGTGTCCGGAAGCCCATCGGTGTGCCGATCGAGCAACCGCCCCACACACAGGCCATCCTCGTCCCACACATGCACGAGGCCCCGATCGGCGTAGTCAGCGTCGTCGACCACGACGCAGCCATGCGTGACGCCGGTCACGCGGCTGAAGTAACGCGCTTCGCCCGGCGGGGTGGTCATCGTGCCACAATGCCGCCCCACCGCCCAGGCGACCTGGCCGGCGGCGTCCCACTTTACGATCTTGTTACCGCCAATCCGGCCGGCCCAGCCCGTGCCGAAGGGCTTGTCGCTGCTGTGCATTGCGACATAAAGCGCGCCGGCCGGGTCACGGCCGGCGGCGACCGGTTCGAACTTCGCCAGCGACTCGGGTACGACCTGCATGAACTCCGCGTGTTCATAATCGTAGACAGGGCCCGCCTGCGGCAACCATTCCCGCGGATGCAATATCAGGATGGTAGTCTTCTGCTGCGGTGTGTACGGCTCCCAGGTTAGCGGGATGTAGTAGGTAAGGTCCGGGCCGATCGCGCACTTGCCGCCGGTGATGTTGCGATGCGTGTTGAACGTGAGTTCATCACGGGTCACCGCCCCATCGCCATTGCGGTCGGCCCAGAGGAAGTTGATCACGCCGTTGACCGGCCGCTTGATGCTCGTGTCGCGCCACGGCTCGGGAATCCGCCATTGTCCGTTCCAGTCGCAGGCCAGACCGGCGCTGAAAACGGGCCGCGCCCGGCGATTCGCTTCATCCACAAGCAGTACGACCGGCCACTCGTCGTTGCATAGGTACGTCCTACCCTGACGGTGACGCGGATGCCAGCGGCCGCTGGCGTGCGTTGCCATCGGCACCAACGGCGGCTGCGCAACCGGATACGTGGCCGCGACCGACCAATTCCGCCGCTGGTAATCGACCCGGCATTGGATCACGCTGCCGAACTGCGAATCGATCCAGACTGAAGTCGGGTCCTCGGGATCGGCGGCCGCGAAATTCGAGTACATCTGGCCGCCGTACCACTCGCGCAGGAACTTGCCCGCCTTATCGAACCACGCGACCCGCCGCGGTGCCGTCCACCAATTATCAATGACCAGGAATCCACCGCGCCCGTCCGCCGTCAGTTCCACGGGGCGAATGAACCCGTTGGGATCGTACAGTCCCGCCCCGGGCCGTCCGCCTGGCGTGCCGTAGCTGGCGAGCAACTTGCCCGCGCGCGAGAACCGTTTGACCTGCTGATCCGGGCCCCACTCCGCGACCAGCAGGTCGTCGTTCGCGGTGATGTCCACCGCCACGCGGAAGGGCTCCTGCAATCCTTCCACGACCTTGGCCGGCGTCTTGTCGGCGCGCGTCACGCGCAACAGGCGGTTGCTGCTCAACACGTAGACGGTCCCGTCCGATCCAATGTCCACACCGCGCGGCGCCGGCACGGCCACCTGATCGACGACTTTGCCGGTCGCGGGATCGATCCACACAAGCGCGTCGTGCTTGCCGTAGCTGACCACGAGTTGATCGCCGCGTGCGGCCAGGTCGAGCGTATCCTGGTCCCCGCCGCGATCGGGCACCGGCCAACTGGCCTCCATGTCGCCGGTGTCGGCATTGATCCTCTTGACGATGCCGTCGCCCTGAAGCAGAAAAAGTTTCCCGCTGGCACACGCCAATGCCTGGCCCCCTTGCCATGCATCCAGCCCGTGCCACATCGTCCAGAGCCGCTTGCCGTCGAACGACAACTTGACGATTTGGGGCGACCCCTCGCTGCATCCGCCGGCGAAGTACAAACCCGTCGCATCAGCCGCGACGGAGGCCACTCCGCCATGATTGCCCGGCCAGCCGCCATAGGAAGGCTCGGGGTTGATCCCCAGTGACACGAGATACTCGGCCGTCACCCCCTGGGTCTGGAGCAGCTTCCACGTGTAGGTCCCGGCGCCGACAGGTTGGCCGTCATCATCCAGGCCATCCCACCGCAATTGGTGCCGGCCGGCGGTCTGCGCGTCAGCGTTAAGCAGCGTCCGCACCTGTGCGCCTTTGGCGTCGTAGACGGCCGCAGACACTTTGCCATCGGACTTCAATTCGTAGGCGATGGATGCAGTCGCCTCTGAGGCAGGCGACTGCCCGCCGCCAGCAAGCGCGGCTGACACCGCGAGCAGGAGAATCGTGCGTGGATCAATTTTCACTGTCCCACCGCCACTGTCTCCAGTTTCCCATCCACGATGTTGCGGTGGACGAACAGAATCTCGTGCTCGCCGGCCGGGAAAGTCAGTGGGCCGGAGACCTGCACGACGACTTCCTCTTTCACAAGTCCCTGCCGCGGGTCTGGTGTGGAGGACTGGGTCGCGACCTCGCGTTCTTCGGCCTTGATCTCCTTGAGCGTGCCAGCGGCCTTGCCATCCACCAGGACCTCAAACGTCATCGGCTGTCGTTGAGGTTTCACAGTCTTCATGTAGAGGTCCAGCAACTCCTCCCAGGTGGCCTGGGATTTCGGGCGGCGATCCGAGTACCGAAAGACACCGTTCAGCGCAACCCGGTACGTCCCCGCCGCCGGGACCCGCACCTTCACAAACGTCGCCTCGCTGAAACGCAGGTCGCCGATCCAGGCCCCACCTGGATTCCAGGCCCGCACCCAGCGGCCGTCAGCCTGATAATAGGGCAAGGCTCCCTTACTCACCTCGATCGTACCGGAAAGATTCGTGACGACGCGCGACGGCGGCGCGGGAAAATGCGCCTCGGCCCGTGTCGGCGGCTTCTCGCCAGGCATGGCCAACGCCAACGGCTGTGGCGCGTTGCCAACGGTCAGATTCTTCGCCGTGAGTTTTCCGCCCGGCCGGGTGTCCGCCTCCACGGCCTCGGCCGGTGTGCGCCCGATGGAGTATCCGGCCTGTAGATCGAGCCGGGCACGGCGGATGCCGTCCGAGAGCCAGTCGGTTGGCGGCTGCGCCAATGCGCGGGCGCCTGCCGTCAGGCCAGCAACATCGGCGGCCTGCACCACGATCGCGTCCACACCCAGCTTGAACGGACTCTTGACCCGTTGGATCACCGCACGGCCCGCGCCGGGAAACTCGGCGGTCACCCGGGGCCAAAGCATCCCGACGCTGTCAAGTTGGTCGGCCATCGGGTTGTTTGTCTGACCCGCCAAGTCGAAAAGCAGCACCGGCAGGCCAAACACATACCCGCCCATTGAAGAGGCGAAGCCCGATTCAAAGACTTTCGTGTCGATCTTGCCGATGGCCTCGCCCCGCTCGGCACGGCTGTTGGCCGCCGTTTCATCCTCCGTGGGCGCATAGTGGACGAAGTAAGTGCCGACGACCGGGTTGTCCTGAATCTTCACAGTCACGCCCAACGACGCCAGCGTTTCTCGCGCGGCCTGAGCGGCGGCCAGGCTGGCGGCCCTCTCCGGACCATCGAAGATCGGCGCCACGAGCGTGGGCTTCTCTTTCCAGAATCCGGCCACGTCGCCGCGCGTCAGGACCGGTTCGTTCACGGCGGCAATGGCTGCAGGCTTGCCGGTCTGCACCACGACCGGCAGGCTGGCGGTGCGCCCGTCCAGCAGGCACCGGATTCCCAGCGTCCAAGTTCCGACTGGGACATTGCATCCCAACGGGACCGACATCTCGAAAGTCCCCTCGCGGCTTGTGGCGCGGTAGTAGGCTTGGTTGACAATGCCTTTCGGGTCGGACCACTGCACCTGAAACGGAATGGCCGCGCTGAGCGCCTTGCCCTTCTCGTCCCGGAAGGCCACCGAAAGGTTCACTGCCGTGCCGGCCGGGACCTCTTGCGTCGCGCGCAAATCCAGCGTCGCGACAGGCCGGGTCAGCAACGCATACAGGCGCGCCGTCCGGTCCTGGAAGGCCGCTGTCACCGGGGCCACGGCCCCGAGCGCTTTCTCGTCCGACAGATCGTACAGGGCTGTATACGCGCTGGCGCCGTTCGGCGTCAGCTTCACATCCTGCCGCGCCCAGGTGCTCTGGTTGGCATAGAAGCTATCGTTCGCAGCCACCACATAGGCGGCGTCGGACCCGCCGTCCAGGCTGAAGGTGCTGATACGCGACGCCTCGTTGCCTGCCGGCACGAGAAGCGTGCGCAGGGCATCCCCAAGCGCCGCCAGGTAGGCGGGTGCCTGTTCGTCCAAGCGCTGTTCCAGCAGAAGCGACGCGTGCGAATCCGGCGAGTTCGCCGAACCCCAGTTGAAAGGCCGGCCCGGCCGATGGAACGGTTCGGCCACGCCAAGCGTCGTGGCGTTCGGTATCTGAACGGTCGAGTTGGACGAGACCAACACCTTGCCACCCCGAGCGATGAAGGCTTGCAGCCCCGCTGTTGCCGGGGCCGGCAGAGGCGCCGTCTGGTTCACAATCGCCAACGCACCAAAACCTGCCAGTCCATCTTGCGCGGCGAGGTCGTCTTCGGTCACGAATCGCGGCATATACCCCAGCCGCGCCAACGTGAGAAAGGCGTTGAACGGCGGCGTATCGAAGCCGTACCCGCCCGCCTGCACGCCGTATTGCGAGAGCGACAGCAGAACCCCTGCACGCCTCACCGGCCGCGCCTGTTCTTCAAGCGGGGCAAAGCGCTGGAGCCACTCGCGCCCCAGCCGCACGTCTTCCGCGCCCGCCGTGCCGCGCAGGTTCCACCAGCGGGTCTGGTCGTTCATGCCGCCCATCAGGTTGGAGAATCCCTCCAACGCAAAGCCGATCCCGCGGCCGCCATAGGCCAGGTTGTGTGCCACCGCGCGCGAAAAGCGTCCGGGGTACTTGGCCATATCGTGCGCCCACCCCAACGACGACCCCACCCAGACCGGTTGTCCCGGTCGGCGGCCGATGTCAACCAGCGCGGCGTGGAACAGCCATTGATAGCCGTAATCGGGGCCGTCGATCTGGTCGTTCCACGCCTCGATGAAACGGAAATCGAGCGGCGCATAGGCCGCCGGCTGCCAGGAGCCGTCGTGCGTGGAGAACTCGTTGTCATGCGAAGAGGTGTTGCGCAAACTCGGCTCAATCCGGCGCAGCCACTGCGAGTGATAGGCGTTTGCTTCGCCCAGGACGCCGGTCAGGTAGCGCGTCCATGCGTCGAGCCGTTTGGCGATCGCCGCCTGTTCGGTGGCCGGCATGGGCGGCGCCTTTTCCGCGATGGCGGCGATCCACTTCGCGGTGGGCAGGTCAATCGCCGGTGCGAATTCAGGATGCCCGGTCGCCACGCAATACCGGATGAACTCCTGTGTGCTGGGCGGGGTCAGCCCGGTGCGCTGGGTGAACTGGTCCACGATCGCCTGGTAACTTCCCTTGATGTAGCTTTTCAATCCCGCCGGATCTTTGTGCTGCCAGTAGATGTACAGCATGCTGCGGTCGAACCCGACCGGGTCCCAGTTGTAGATGAAGCCGCCGAAGGTGGGAAAGCGCAGGTTGGCCTGCGAGAGCAAGGCCATCTTGTGCGCCAAAGCCTCCATTTCCGGTGCGTAGACGCGGGCGCCCACAAAACTCCATTGGCGGTCGTACGGGTTGACGTAGAGCATCGTCTGGTACCGCGCATACAGATCCTGATTGGGATAGCTCTTGTTGAAGTCCGTTCCGACGGTCGCCAGCGCATTGATGCCGGATTCGTGGAATGCTTGGTCGAACTTGGCCTGCCAGGCCGCGACCTTGACCGGATCGTTGGCTTCCTGCCACGGGACGCCGGGCGGCACTTCGTCGAACAGAACGCCCGGCGACGGGCGCAGCGGGCTCACCAGCGAAAAGGCCGGCACGATCTCGCCATTCCGGCGCACCTGGTAGGTGCCGGGCGCCAAGGATGCTGTCGGAATGCGCCAGGCGGTTCCCGGCCCGTCGCCGACGGCCGCGACCGCGCCGCGTTCGTCCACGAGTTCCACCTTGCCCGCCGCCGCGCTCCACACGGCCAGGGGTACGGTCTCGCCGACGAAATAGACCGTGCGCTCCAGCGGCAATGCCAGGGCGGGTTTCACTGGTGCGTTCGTCGGAGCAGGCTGCATCCCTTGGGCGTGTAGGTTGGCCGCGGCGCAAAGGCCGCAGAGAGCGATCGTAGCTGTTTTCCTGGTTATACCGGTCTTTCTGTTCAAGGCGACAACCCCATTTCTGTTCTTGTTTCCGAATCACGTTTGGCGTAGTGTGCTCTCCATTCAAGAGCACAAGGACCCTTATGACACTGGCCACCATGCAACGGATCATTGCCGATTTTCATGCCCGGCCCTTGCCGATCCTGACGGCGCGCGACGAGCCCATCGCCTTTGTGCGCGATATGTCCCTGGCCGTCGTGGGCGCGCGGCGCAGCGGCAAGACCTACCGCACCTACCAGTTCGTCCAAGACCACCTGAAACGGGGCGGACGCCTCGAGAACGTCTGCCGCGTGCAGTTCAACGACCACCGGCTCAGCGATCTGACGAAGGGCGATCTCTCCTCCATCGACGACGCCTACTATGCCCTGTATCCCGAGAAACGCGGCCGGGAGGAGGTCATCTTCATCTTCGACGAGATCCACCGGATCGAAGGCTGGGAGGACTACGTCCTGCATCTTCTGGACGACCCGACGCACCGGGTCCTCATCACCGGATCCACCTCGCGCCTGCTCCGCGGCGAGATCGCCGGCGGCCTGCGCGGTAAGAACATGCCCGTGGTCCTGTACCCGTTCTCCTTCCAGGAATTCGCCCGGCACTACGCCGTTGAGTCCGATGTCGTGACGAGCCGCGGCCAGGGGCATCTGCGCAAACTGTTGCGCCGCTATCTGCAGCAGGGCGGTTTCCCCGGGCTCCTCGACGCGGAAGAGCGCCTGCACGTGGACATATTGCAGACCTATTGGGACACCATGGTGCTGCGCGACATCATCGAAGCCCATCCCCGCGCCAATATTCCGATCGCCGTGTTCTCGAACTTCGCGCAAGCCCTTGTGGCGCGGACGGCCTGTCCGTTCACGGTGCGCGCCATGGTGGTCGGCATGCGCGAGGCCGGGCTGAGTTTCACGGCCGAAACCATCTACAGTTATCTGCGTTTTCTGGAGGAGGCGTTCATGGTCTTCACCGTGCCCATCTTCTCCGCTTCGGAGAAAGTGCGACAGCGCAACTATCATAAGGTTTACGCGATCGACTGGGCGCTGGCCAATGCCGTGGCGCCCGGCGAGGGCGTTGACCCGACCCGCCAACTCGAGAATCTGGTCTACCTCGAACTGCGCCGCCGCGGTTGGGAGGTGTCCTATTTCCGGACGCTCCAGGGCTGGGAAATCGACTTCGTGGCCGTGCGCAAGACGGCGGGCCGCACCCGGCGCATGCTCCTCCAGGTGGCCTACAGCGTGAAGGGTACCGCGGTCCAGGACCGCGAACTGCGCGGGCTTCCGGAAACGGTCCGCCATCTTCGCGCGGATAGCGCGACCGTGGTCACGTTCAACGACGAAGCCAGCGCCGACCTCGACGGAGTGCGCGTGGATATCGTACCGGCCTGGAAGTGGTTGCTTGCCGGGGACGCACCCCCGGCCACATGACGTCTCAACGAACCCGTACATTGATATTTATCCCAGGCAATTGGCCAAGCAATCGAATTGTTGAATGTCGCGCCCTGACCCCACGCTGGAAAGACGATAATCCTTTTCTCTGCAACGGCTTGCGCGCGCAGCGTGGGCCACACGTCCCGCTTCCATGCCGCGACCTTGGCGGCGTTGCGTTCGCAGGCACGGCGTTCGGGTTTCTGGCAACTCCACCCCAACTGCTCGTGCAGAATCCGCCACACCTGCGTCGTCCCCAGCCGAACGCCCCACTGCCGCTCGACCAGTGCCGCTACCCGCGGCAACGTCCACAGTGCATTCGGATAGCCGGCGGCCACCGCGCCCGCCTTCAGCAACCGCCGCAACTCCATGCGTTCGGCCGTGCCCAACTGCGGTTTCGGACCGCGATTGCCGGTGCTGCGCCAACTCTTCCGCCCTCCCGCCTCCAGCCGCTCCGCCCAACGACTCACCGTCTGCCGACTCACACTCAGCGCACGGGCCACAGCCGCCTGCGACTGCCCTTGTTTCAGCAGCCGGTACCCTTCGCGCCGCCGTCCTTCCTGTTCTTTCGCTCGCATGAACGAAAGCTATCATACACAAACCCCTTTGTCACTGTTATTCGGAAGGCTCAATAGGCACCCTGTGCCCCCCGCTGTGGGCCGTAAAGTGTTTGAGTTGTCCGTGCCGCCCGCCCTACCTGAACTTGAACACGGTGCCCACTGGCATGACCCGTAGCGAATCGTGGTTCTGTATTTCCAATACGTCCGGAATGCCGTCGTTGTCCGAATCCACAGACAGCAGATCGGCGGGAAGATTCGTGGCGATCGAGACATTGTCGAGATAGGTGTTCCCCCTCTGGCTCTCCGCCCTGAAACTGCTGTAACTTGGAATCGCCGCTCCCGCGGGGAACGGCACCTTCTCGAAGACGAGTTTCCCGCCCACGAAGAAGGCCGAGAGATGGGAGCCAAAGTTCAGAAATAACGTCACGCGCGAGTAGGCATTGGTGGTCATCGTCGGCACGGCACTGCCGTCCACGTAGTTGCTGCACACCGCCCACGTTCCCGCATTCCAGACGTTCAGGAACCCGTTTGTATCCACGAAACTCAGAGAGGTGTAACGGTTCGTATCCAGCCCCGTCGGCGCCTCGCCGAGCGAGGGTTGCAGATAGTAATCTGTCCATATCTTCGGCTGACCCACGCTGGCGATTCGGTTGGAAAGCGCAGTGTCCTCCGGCACAAGCACGCCCTGCGAACCGCCGACCCCAAGGCCCGCCTTGACCAGGACGCCCGCGCTCGAAGCGCCCCACCCCCGGAATCCCAGATTGGCCATCTGACTGTCGGTCGCATAGAGTTCAAAGGTGTCGGAGAAATCCAGCGTTGCCGTCGCCTGCGTCCCCCACGTGTTGGTGATGCTGAATGTGCCGGTCATGTCCACGCCTGACGAAACCCAATGCCCGCCTGTGAAGGCAAGACTGCCAGCACCTGAAACCGTCGCCGTCGTCACCGTCAGGGTATTTCCAGAGCCGACAAACACCGTGCCCGATGCATTCAGTGATGTCAGTGTAGCACCCTGGTTCAGCGTGACCGTCGCCCCTGACGCCACAACCAGTCCGCCGCAGACCAAGGGCTGATCGAAGATGCAATTGGCGTTCGCCGAGACCGATACAACTCCCCCTACGCCCCAGTTGTTACTGATGCTGAACGTGCCAAACAGGTTAACAGACAGCGGGGTATACAGAAGACGGCTTTGGGTGAAGTCCATGTGGCCACCCACCGGAAGGCTCAATGCGGTGGTGACTGTGGCGGTTCCCCCTCCGATCACATAGACCGCACCCGAAACAACAGCGGAGCCAACCGTCAGGGAGTTGCCGGAACAGGTCAAACTCGCACCCGTCTCGACGATCAGATTGCTGCAGGTGACCGCCTGCAAGGTAACTGTCGCCCCTGAACGAACCACGAGGTTGCTACAAGACAGCGACTGGCTGAAGGTATAGGTTGAATTGGTATCGATGTTTACAGAGCCCCAAACCATCCCACTTTGCAGAACGGGTGAGGCGTCCGCTTTGATCGTCAACGTTCCGCTGTTAGTGAAGGCCTGCCCGCCGAAGGTCACGCTGTTGGAAAGCGTCACATCTTCCGCATACTGCCCCGCGTAGACATACAGGGGATCGCGCGCCCGCCAGGCATTCAGGGCCGCCTGAATGGTGGAAAAGCCGGGATACCCTGGGCCGGTCCCGACATACAGGGTGCGCGCCACGTACCCGTAGGTCTGCAATTCCGAAGCGTCGGCGCCGTCTATGCCGTTCAAGTTATGGGTCAATCGCACCGGGTCGTAGGTCGGCTGGATGGCAGCATCATCCAGCCACGCATCCCCGTACGCCTGCCCCATTTGAAAAGCGTTGTAGTTGCCGGATGAACCGAGGAGCGGCAGATCCTGGATGACCACCTGATCGTTGAGCAGGATAGCGGCTTTGCGCGACGTGAAGTTCTGGTAAATGGCCAGATCCACAAAGACCCCATTGGTCACCTGGATCACGGGTTGGCCCCACACGTCGTTGCTGCACGCCAGCCAACCGCCATTGGTCCACACGTTGAGGTACCCGTTCGTGCCGAAATACTGCACGGTGGCAACGCCATTCGTGACGCTTAGATCCGGATCTTCGCCCAGGCACGGCGCGACGTGAATATCCGTCCACACCACACTCGGGTTCGTCACGGCTACGGCGTTCGATATCGCGGCGCCGCCCGGCACGTACACCGACTGGGGCGGCGAGGCGGCCTTTGTGTTCGCCACAACAACGCTCTCGGTCGTTGCCTGCCACTGCAGCACCGGCGCAGTGAAGGTGGCGCCGTTCGTGAACGGCGCGGCGTCGAACGTGTGGTTGATGTAGTCCGCCCGACAGGCCGCCACCCATCCAAGGAGGGCTATGGCCCACAGCCCACTGATGCAAGATCGGTTCATGGTGACTCCTCCCTCTTGCCTTGGCGCGGTCACAGGGTAGAGATCACGGTGCCCGTGAGCCGGGGCACGACCTGCACGGTACTGCCCACGACCGACAATCGTGCACCGCTCAATCCGCCCGTGAGCGTCCAACCTCCGACACCGCCCGGGGCTGAAAGCGTGGTGGCCGACAGGATCGTCATCGGTTGCGTCAGTTTGGCGGAGCCGACCGTGTTCACCGTCGCCACGGCCGGCAACGTGAGCGTGCCGTTAACGACCACTTGGTCGTTGGTGCTGGCGGTGTAGTCGCAATTGACGCGGGCGCCCGCCGCCAGGGTCACGTTGCCATTGATCGTGAACGTCCCCGCGGTTCCGGTGGCGGAACCGGCATCGAGGGTACTGTTGCTCGCCACCGCCACATTGCCAACAAGCGTACCTGAGCCGCCCAGCACGCCGCCGTTCGTGACGGCCAAACCGGACGCGCCGGTGGTAAAACTCATTCCGTTGACCATGAATCTGCCGTAAACGGTGGTCAGGGTGGTTCCAATCCTGTTGATCGAGCCGCCATTCTCCAAGTAGACGGCGGCATTGGTATTGATCGTCGTGAGATTGCTGCCCGGCAAGGTCAGTACGGAATTCGTGCCGGTCGCCTTCCACGTTCCGCCGTTCAGACTCGTGCCGGACAGTTGGGGAATCGTGATCGTGCTGAACGTGAGCGTATTGGTGACCACCTGCACGGTTCCCTGGTTGTCGAAGATGCTCGTACTCGAGTTTTCCCCAAAAACGTTTGCAACAAGCGGATACGCCAGGCTCTTGCCTACGAGAAGTCCACCCGCGGCGTTCGAGAATGTCGTTCCAGCAAAGATGTCCAACGCCGATTGGTTTGCAGAGGCAAAATCGCCGTTGCGCAGTACGACCGTACCATCATTGACAAATGCGACTCCGCCGGTACTGTGTTTCACCGTCAGCCCGCGATAGCTGGCGCCCGCCGACGGACCGACGTAGAGCGTGCCCTGATTGTCCACACAGCCCGTCGCGTTACTGGCGAGGAGAGTCGTGGTGCTGGCGCCACTGGAGCAGACAACGTTGGTCGTCCCCTGCAGTGTCAGGACATTCCCGCGCGTGTCGATCGTCCCGCCATCGGCTTGCAGCCCCTGCCCGAAGTTCACCGTCAGATTGGTATCCAGCGCGAAGGTGGCAAGATTGGCCACGCTCAAAATGCCATTGGCCGTGAAGGCGCCCTGGAAGGTGAGATTGTTGTATCGCCCAATCTGCAGCGTGCTGCCCGCATCGATATTCATCGCCGCCACCTTGGCCCGCCCATCGAGGCGCTTGTTCATCGGCTGATAGGTGTTGTTGATGTCAGTACCCAGCGAGAGGGTTGAATTGCTGCTGATGTTGACCGTAAGACTCTTCAAGGTGCTGCTCGCGGTGTCGTAGGTGCTGAAGGTTCCCCCATCGCCAAACGCGCCGATCCCGCCGCTCCGGGTTGCGCTGATCGTCCCGCCGTTGACGAACAATTTCGACGTGCCGTCCAGGGCAAAGCCGCTGTCATTGTTGTCCTGCATGAAGCTCAACGTCCCCTGGATCTCTACGGTGGCGCCGTTGGTGCCGTTCACACCGCGGTAGCCCTGGTTGATCGAGTTTGTGCCTTGAAGAACAAGTCTGCCGCCAGTCCCACCGTCAACGAAGACGTTGGCGCCGCCCACCGTGGTGAGCGAACCCACATTCGTCACCGAATTGCCTTGCAGTTTGAGTGTGCTCCCCTGCTGGATGGTTACGCCGCCACCGAAATTCCACGTCGCACCATTGCCCACGGCAAACGTGCTCAGCACGCCGCCGCCAGCGATGTAACCAATGTTCAAGCCGCCAACGGCCGTAAGCGTCGCGGGGGTCGAGACCGTCATGTTGACGTTGCCGAAACTAAGCGTGCCGCCGCTGCCGACGCTCAGCGAGGCAATCTTCACCTGGCCGGTGAGCGTGTTGGCGCTGCTGTTGTAATAGTAGCCCAGGCCGAACTCCTTGCCGGCCGCAATGGAGATGTTCACGCCTTGCAGGGTCGAACCGTCAAAGGTGGTGAACGTCGCACCCGCCGCCTTGGCCCCGATGTAACCGCTTTGCGTGACGTTGATCGTACCGTTATTCACGAACATCTTAGACGCACCGTCGATGGCGATCGAGGCATAGCCGTTGGCGAAAGTATTGGTACCCCGCTCCTCGAAGGTCACGCCGTTGATCAGGTGTACAACCCGGAAACCGCTATTGTTGACGAACGTGCCGAGGTTGAGGAACCGTTCCCCGCCGAAACCGCCGCGCAGATAGAGGTTGTTGGGCGGGGTCACCGTGAAGGTGTCGCCGACGTTGTGCGTCAGGACGGCGCTGTTGGTAAGACCAAGGATCATATTGTCGGTCGTCCCCCACGTACTGGCGCTCGAACCCGAGGTTGCGCCGAATTGCTGACTGTTGACGGCGGTGATCGTGCCGGCGCCGCTCAAGCCAATCGTATCGCCGGCGCCCGGATAACCGGAGCCTGCCGTCCAACTGGCTGCGGAGTCCCAGCTCCCCCCGCCCGCCGTGTTGATGAAGTTACCCGCGCAGACAACTTGCGGCGCCATCATCAGAACCACCAGAAATCCGGACCAAGAGAACTTGTTCATCGTGCCCCTCCACTTTGACTTGCTACGACCGCCTCTTCTGTTTCAACTTCCTGTTCGTCCTCAAATCTCGCCGCTAGCATCGTCTCGGCCGGCGGTTTTTCGCCGCGCCGTTGTTGCTCAAGCCGTTCCATGCAAAGTCCCAACAGCGGCGAAATATCGAACCCGAGCCGCAATACCGGCACCTCCGTGGGCGTCGGATAGGGAAAGTTCGCGTGAGCCAGGACCAGCACGTCGTTACTTCGTCTTCGCTCGCCGCAATCCGTTACCCGTACACCGGCGGCGAGCAACCCGGCGGTGGATTCGGGCGCCAGGTTATCGTCGGCGATCACGAGCGAATCGGGCCGTGCCGTCCCGGTTCCCTGGAAGAGCAACCGCGCCGCCTGCCGGGCCCAGGAATAGTCGCCCGCGCTGACCGCCTGCACCCAGTGCGGTTCGACGCGCAATCCGCGGGGCTTCGCCAGGGACTGAATCCGTGCCACTTCCGACGCCGCATCCTCTGTCGCCAGCACCAGCACGGCCACCCGCTTGCGACCGAGCGCGGCCAGCCGCTCGAACGCCCGCGGCAGGAACCCTTCAATGTCGGGATAGACCGTCGGGATTCCCGGCTCTATCCGATGCGCGGCGATGACGACGCGCGGGATGCCGGGTTCGGTAAGCACCGGGTAGTTCCAGAGCCGATGCGGACGCGCCGCGAACATGACACCCGCCAACCGATGGGATCGTATCAGGTCCATCAGCCGACGGTAGTCGTCTGTATCGTTGGGCCCGTCGATTTCGTGGAACACAGACACCTGGCATTCAGGGCTCTGGAGTTTCCCCGCCTCCAGGTGCAGCGCCTCATAAAACCGCGAGGACCGAGCCAGACGGCCCCACGGGAACGTCAGGGCATAGTGGGCTTGCGCATGGCGCTGATCCGTGACGAAGGTCCCGCGGTTGCCTTCAGCCCGCACCAGGCCTTCATCGGCCAGCACGTCGAGGGCTTTCTGCACGGTGACCTTGGTCGTGCGGAAATGCGCCGCCAGTTCCTCGCGGGTCGGGAGCCGCTCGTCAACGGCCAACTCCCCTGTCAGGATCCGGCGTCGCACCTCGTTCAGGATGCCGGCGTACTTGATTGGCGAACCCCGAGGATGCAGGGCTCTTGTTTGCGACCGCAGGATCATGTCGCCAGTTGGTATATCAATCATCACCATATGGTATACCAATTACGCCGCACTCCACAAGCAAAATGCATTGATGTCTTGTCCGGTGCTCATTGACGATGTCGCGGCATTCAGCCCGGAAGAAGCTGAGGCCACGGTTGTTTCAGGTTGACAGCACCGACTAATTGAGTACCTTTGAAACCATTCAGTTACTAACCAATAGCACTGCTGTCCGGTTTAAAACCCCTGCAAACAGGGTTGATTGTCGATGTTGGGCTCATGGAGTTCGGGTGGATGTTGAGCAAGAGCCTGTAAAATGGGGATTTTCTCGAAGAGGGTGATGCTCAGGATCTGTAGAATCGTGTAGGGGCTGTGCTGCAGGCGCAGTCGCTTGCGCAAGATGGCAATGAGAACGTAGACGGAGATGGCGATCCAGATTTGCGTCTTCACGGCGTTGGCTGACGTGCCATAGAAGGACTTGATCCGCAGATGCTGCTTGATCCATTTGAAGAACAGTTCGACTTGCCAGCGACAGCGGTAAAGCTGAGCGATGGTGATCGCCGGCTCGGTCATGTTGTTGGTCATGAAGATCAGGGTCTTGTCGGTGTCTGGGTCGGTATAGCCGATGCGCCGCAAGGCGTCGGGGTACTGCCGATGGGAGTAGAAACCGGTCAACACAATCGTCTGGTCGAAACGGATGCCAGCGGCCTTGTCCACCGGCGCAGAGTAGCGTCGCCGAAACTGAAAGTTGGCCTTGGTGCGGGTGACGAAAAACGCCGAGGCACGGTGAATCCGATGGAGTCGGCCGAAGTCCACGTAACCCCGATCCATGACGTAGAAAGCGCCAGGATCGAAGACCAATTCGTCGAGGATATTGACGTCGTGAACCTTGCCGGGAGTAATAATGACAAGGGTCGGGAAGTTGCCCTGCAACGCCAGCAGCGTGTGCAACTTCACCGCCGCCTTCCGCTTGCGGAACTTCGCCCACGGGAACAGGGAGAGACACAGATCGATCGTGGTCGAGTCCAAGGCATAGGCCGCGCCCGCCAAGTCCGCTCCGAAGGGCTCCCCGGCGTAGAGTTCGCCCGCCTGGGCAATCAGGACATGCGCGAAGTCGCTGAAGATGCGCCAATCCCGTTTCTCGTTGGCTTCCGCGAGAGTGCTCCGCGGCACATGCCGCCGAATGCCCGTATGGTAAAGCTTGCTTCCGATGGCCTTGAGGCATGTCTCGATGTCCCGCAGGCTTTCCCGATAGGTCAACTGGGCGAAACTCAGGATCTGAAATTGCGCGTAGCAACTCAGCCTCCTGATGTGCTTGTCGCCCTCGTACCGATCGACACACTTCCCGAACTCGTACTTCGGAACGTGATCCATCAACTGGGCGAATACCGTCCGGCCCTCCTGCATGTCCCGTCTCCCTTCCTGTGTGAAGGGGTAACACCGTGCAGAATAGCCTCAGTAAATTGAAATGGAAAAATGCCGCCATGTGTGTTTCGTATCGGTCAAATAAGGCTGAAGTCAACATCGACGGAAATTGAACCGGACAGTAGTGAACCAATAGGTTTTGAGGATATCACTCACCGGCTGGGACAGGCGCTGATCCGGACGGAATAACTCCACGGTCACCTTCTGGCGATTGTCAAAAGTCTGGCTTCCCTGCGACCTGCGATCTCCGTGGACAGTCTCACGGGGTCACCCTCGGTGACGTTCGCTCCAGGCACCGGCAACCGACTGGACTCCTTGGATGACCTGCTTGCGCTATCCGAACAATGGCGCAATGCGGTTGTGATCCTGGATGAGTTTCAGGACATTCTGGAGTTGAACGACGCCTCACGGGTTATTGCTACCAGCGGCGGCGTGAACATGTAGCTGGGGTGGCGGGATGAAGTTGCGAAGGCGGCGGGGCGGGTGATCCGCCCCGCCGTGTTTGTATTTCAGTCGGGTTTTCTTTCGCGCATGCGGTAGGAGGTGCCTTCGAGGACGACGGTATCGGCATGGTGGAGGACCCGATCGAGGACGGCGGCGGTCATGGTGACGTCGCCGTTGAAGATGTCGGGCCAGTGCTTGAAGGGTTTGTTGGTGGTGACGATCATGGCGCCGCGTTCGTAGCGCAGGCTGAAGACCTGGAAGAGCAGGTCGGCGCCGAGTTTATCGATGGGCAGGTAGCCCAGTTCGTCGACGATGAGCAACTCGGGGCGGGTGTAGCGTTTG
>CAITUY010000063.1 GCA_903895695.1 uncultured bacterium | reverse complement strand
CCACGGGGCAGACGATCGGCAGGCCCTCGGCCTGGCCGACCCGATAGTCGTCCTCGCCGAAGCCAGGCGCCATGTGCACAACCCCGGTGCCATCCTCGATCGATACGAAGTCGCCCAGCAGCACGCGGAAGGCGCGCTTGGCCTTGAGTGCCGCGAAATACGGGAAGAGCGACTCATAAGTCAGGCCGGCCAGCGCCGCGCCCCGCAGTTCCTCCAGCACCTCGAATGCCGCGCCCTTCTTGTAGTAGGACGCCAGCCGGTCCTTGGCCAGGATGTAAACGGACTCGCCATCGCGGACCTTCACGTACGTGATGTCCTTGCCCACGGCCAACGCCAAATTGGACGGCAGCGTCCAGGGCGTGGTCGTCCAGGCCAGGATGTAAGTGCCGGGCTGGCCATCCACCTTGAAGCGGATGGTGATGGCCGGATCCTGCACGTCCGCATAGCCCTGGTTCGTCTCAAAATTCGAGAGCGGCGTGGTGCATCGCGGGCAGTAAGGCACGATGCGGAAACCCTCATAGACGAGGTCCTTCTCCCACAGCGACTTGAACACCCACCAGATGGACTCCATATAAGCGGGGTCCATGGTCTTGTAATCGTGGTCGAAATCGACCCAGCGCCCCATGCGCGTGACGATCTCGCGCCACTCGCGCGTGTAGCGCAGCACGATGCTCCGGCAGCGTTCGTTGAAAACGTCCACGCCCATGGTCTCGATGTCACGCTTGCCGCTGATCTTGAGATCTTGCTCGACTTCGTATTCCACGGGCAGGCCATGGCAATCCCAGCCGAAGCGCCGCGACACATAGTTCCCGCGCATGGTTTGGTATCGCGGCACGATATCCTTGATGGTCCCGGCCAGCAGGTGGCCGTAGTGCGGCAGGCCCGTGGCAAAGGGCGGGCCGTCATAGAAGACGTACTCGGGCGCCCCGCGCCGCTGTTCGAGCGACTTCTCGAACGTGCGGTGCGTGGCCCAGAACTCCAGGATCTCCCGCTCAAGCGCCGGGAAATCCATCTTTCGCGATCCCGGACTAAACATCGTCATCTCCCTTTTGCCGGGACCTCGGCTTCGCCCACAGCCTTCCGCACGGCTGCGCGGAAAGCGGCCGGACCGTACTTCAACTCGCGGGATCCGCGCGGGATTTTGCACAGGCTGATCCCGAGTTCAGCGGCCACCGCCCGTTGCGTCTGCCCCTTCTGGAGCAGGCAAGTCAGACGCCAGCGCAACGCGATCTTCTCGCGCTCGCGGGCGGTCAGCAGCGCGAACAACACGTCGTAGACGGCGTCGGCGTTGTCCATAGTGGCCAACACCGATGCCAGTTCCCGCAATGTTGAATCGCTGGAGGCGCTGCGCGCCATACGTCCCTTCCCCGGAGCGAACCGCCATTGGCCCGCACCGAAACGCGCGCATGATAGGACAAGCCACCCCCGCAGGCAAACCAAACCCACCGTTTGGCCGCTTGACATTTTCGTCCGTGCCGGTAGATTGTTCCCCTCATTGTTGTTCGGGCGTAGCTCAATGGTAGAGCGTCTGGCTGTTAACCAGAATGTTACAGGTTCGAGCCCTGTCGCCCGAGCCAATCGCTTTCAAATACGAACTGTTAACACCCTCTCCGGAAGTCCCTGAAAACAGGTCACTTGCGTAGAGGCTGATGTTAACCGCATACCACCGAGTTCGTATCTTCGCCTTGAATACCCCTGCGCCAGCCGGCAGCTCGTCTTTTTCCGGGTCGAAATGGTTAACCCGAGTTCGTCAGTATCGCGCTTTCCTTGCGCATAAGTCGTTGCGGCGCAACGAAGGGTCTTATATTTTTTGTACTACATTTGCGAGTCGCTGAGGCAACTGAGGCACGCGAAGATCGAGACGCTCCAGGAGCATAGTCAGCGGTTTTTCTGGTTTCGAGACCGTGCGCAGGTGGAGCTGTGTACCGCCATCGGTCGGGAGCACCACGTCCATCGAGTGCAGCGTATCCATTTCCAGCAGGAACTGACGGGCGCAGGTGCCCAAGCCCTTGGAGGCCATCCATTGCTCCAGCGTGCGCCACATCGCCAGAGCCAGGAAGCAGACGAGGATGTGGGCGTCTACGCGATGCTCCTTGCGGTGGAAGACCGGGCGGAGGACCAGATCACTCTTTGAGGTGCGGAACGCCGATTCGGCCTGCGTGAGGTGGATATACCACTTCCAGAGTTCCACGGGATCTTCAGACGTGTGGTTGGTTCGCAGCAGATAGGCGCCCTGCGCCAGGGATGCCCAGTCCAGTCGTTCGGCACGTTCGCTCACCCGTAACCCGCAAGCACGGCCGTCGGGATCCTTTTTGACCGCCACATCAAAGACGCGTTCCGCGGCCGGGTTACGCCCCAGCCATCGACCGATCCGCCGTTCCACCTTCTCGGCATCCGGCGAGGGTCGCTTTTGTAACCCCGTGTCGATCTTCTCCAGCGCCTTGCGCAGTCGCACGATCTGGCGCTCCAGCATCGCTCGTTCCTTGGCCGCACGCTCACGGCTGCGGCAAAGCACGAAGCGCTCGGACGAACCGTCCGGCGCGGTAACGAGTTTGACGTCCAGCCCCTCGCGGATGGCATGCCAACCTTCGGCATCGAGCAGTTCGGCTTCGTAACGGCGCAACTGACTTTTCGGCGTGCCCACCAGGTAGCGTGCACCGCGATCGCGCAGGAACTGCAGATTGTCTTCACTGACGATGCCGCGGTCCGTTACCCAGACACGGTTCGCCTTGCCGTACTTGCCCTCCATTAACTCCACGATCTCTTCCAACGTGGTGACGTCATTGCGGTTGCCCGCGAAAACTTCGTAGCCGACCGGCAAGCCCTCACGCGTCACGACTAACCCAATGCACACCTGCTCGCAGTCGGAACGGTTATCGCGCGAGTAACCGCGTTGCGCTTTCGGGTTTTCGTCGGCCGCCCCCTCGAAGTAGGTGCTGGTCACGTCGTACAGCAGGAAGTCGTAACTGGCGCCGAACCAGGAACCCCAACGTTCCTGTAAGTGGCGGCAGATCGCGTCCTTGCACGCGAGCAATTGATCCAGTCCCCGGTAGAGCCGACTCTCATTGATCTGGTCGGCCGGGACCCCAAGAACGTCCGGCAGCGCCGTTCCTTCGTACCACTGCTCCGCCACGGAAAGCTCGCTGGCCTGCGCACAGAACCGCCCAACGGCCAACACGCAGGCTACCGCATCCCAGCCCACGCGCTCCTGCCCGGTTGGCAAGGCCTCCCGCAGCAACCGGTGCAACCCCAGCCGTCGCCACACCGATAGCGCCGCCCACACCCGACCGAATTCGCGGACCCGCTCCACCTGTACGCCACGCACGTTGATCCGTCGCCACTCCGGTTCAATGCTCGGCGACCGCCCCGGCAGGTCCAACCTCAACTGCGTGTCCGGTTCGCAACCTTCCAGCAGGGCGTCGAGATCTGCCCAGCCGTATTGGCGACGCGCTTCGCCTTCGTCGAGCTTCCCAAGGTAGGCCACCGTCTCGTGCCGTGGTCCTCGCGCCGTGCGCACCGTCCGCACCAGTTCCCAATACTCATACCGGTCGCCATTCTTGGCCCGTGTTCGCCGCTTCAAAAACATGCCGCATTATGGGTCACCAAAACGGCGGTCCGCAACCCCGTGGTCTGTACTACATCATCCTTTCCGCCCACCATGCCCACAAAAACAAGGAGTCTTGAGCAACAAGGGAGCGAAAAAAGTCGAAGTCAGCCGATTACTGACGAACTCGGGCTAGTCAGACGTACTGGACCGAGTCGCCGTACTGCGGCAGCGGCCGGTCGTGAGTCGGAAGGCGGAGGGGCTCGGCGATCGACTGGGCACAACCAGCATGCGATCAAAGGTATCGCGGTGGCAACGGGGTGACGGAGGCAGGCGGCAAATCAAGAGTTTGCATGGACTTCCTGGCCATCCACGTCCTTCGTGAACTGACCACGGGCAGAGTGACGAGTTTCCATCCTGAATGCCCGGCCGTTTACCGGCGCGGCGCGCTCATCAGATCGGCAAACGGTTTTAGGTCGAAATACATCTGCCGCGTGTCGTCTT
>CAITUY010000062.1 GCA_903895695.1 uncultured bacterium | reverse complement strand
CAGCCTGCCCACCACCAATTCCAATGCTATAGGTCCACCCTTTGGGGTGGAAAAAGGAGGGAACAAAACCATAGGAATATCGAGCCAACATTGTATCTTAGTTCAGCCCTGAAGTTGTCCAACTGATGGGGGGAAGCTCAACGATCAATGTTGCGAACTGCTTTATGCGACTCTTGTCGCATGGGACATGAATAGTCGGCAGGCCCGCATGAAGGATTTCACCGACTTCTGCACGAGTTTGCGGGATGCCTGTCGTATGCTTGAGACCGTCGAGGCAACGTTACCCGCCTTTTCGTTGACGAATACCGATGTGACCTTGAGCGCACTGGGCTCGGCATATCAGGCCCTCAGCCTTATGCAGAGTGGTGGCCGACTCGTGTCCAATGCGAAGTGCTTGCACTTTATGTTCCCTGAGGTGTGCCTGCCGATGGACAGGCGTAACACCCTCACGAAACTCTATGGCAATACCAATGAGTCGTCCGGAAAGTTTTGCGAGGTACTTCAGTTCGCCTACGCAGCCGCCGGTCGAGCCCAAGCGTGGGAAAAGCACGTGGATGATGAGTGGAACACGGGCGCCATGAAGATGGTTGATAACGCGATCATCCTTCTGCCTGCGGGTTGACTCACGACCCGCGCGGCACCAGGTACCGGGTGGCCGGGCTTGCCATGGACGGTCGGCCGATGCACGTGCTTTGCCGCTTCAAAGAAGTCGGCTCATTGGTTATCATAACGGTGTATGAGAAAGCGTGACGATATGAACTGCGAGCTCTGTAGTGCTGGGACCGTCATGAGGCTGGTGAAGAAGCAGCATTGGTTCAAGGGCCGACTATACATCGTCGAGAACGTCGAGGCTGAGGTGTGTACCGAGTGCGGCGAGCGTTATTTCCATGCGACTGTGCTCGATGCCATCGACCGTATGATTGCCGCTGATCACAGGGTCAAGGAAGTTTTGTCGGTTGAGGTGCTCACGGCCTGAACACGGGGTACTGCCGTCCCGACCCCCGCCCTCAGGTCTTGTTTTACTCCGTGATCCCGGGCCAGGTGTCGGTCCGGAATGGCGAGGCAGGCAACTCCGCCGCATTGTACAGCGTGCAGGGCGGGTTCTCGGCCCAGCCATAGCGGACCGCCACGGGTTTCGGCACGTGCGGACTCGAGACGATGACCGTATCGCCGTCGATCGCGGCCTCAGCCCAGACGAACCGTTTGTCGGCGCCGGCAATGGCGAAGCCCTTCAGGGCTCCCCCGCGCGCCACAAGCCCGCCGCCGACGTGGTCAAATTCGAGACGGATCCGGCCCTTCTCCTTGCGCATCGCCTTGTAGATCGGGCCGGAATAGACCAACCCCTTGAATCCATGCACGGTCGCCAGGGCCGGCAGCGCCAGTCGCAGGCCGACATCCTGCTTATTCCGGGGGTGGATGTCGCCCGCATCGCCGATGTCGGTGATGACGGCCATGCCGGTATTCGGCGAGGCGAGCGTCAGGGTCTGGGCTTCGCGCAACTCCGCCCAGGCGCTATCGGCCGGCTCATCCTTGGCGGGCGTGTAGTTCGCCAGTTGGACAAAGAGGAACGGGAAGTCGCCCTGCTTCCAGGCGTCGCGCCAACTTCGGATCATGAGCGGGAAGAGGGTTCGGTACTGCCGGGCCTGGCCGGCGTTGGACTCGCCCTGGTACCAGATGGCGCCGCGGATGGCGAACGGCAGGAGCGGCCGGATCATGTTGTCGAAAAGGATATAGGGGGTGTTGGCATTGCCCTCGCCGCGCGGCGGTGGAGGCGGGGACGTCACCATGCCGAAATTCTCCTCGATCGCGTAGCGCCAGGCGCCCGCCAGCGGGATCGGCGCCGCGTCTTCGGCGTCCGCCGGCAGCAGTCGCATCTGGCTGGGCACGCCGATGAAGCCGCCCGCGAAGATGTTGCTGTAGACGCGGACGGCGATGACGTTGCGGCCGGCTTTGACGAGGGCTCCGGGTACGGTGTAGATGCGCGGCGTGCACCATGCGTCCGGGCGTTGTTCCATGGTAATACTGCCGACGCAGGCGCCGTTGAAATAGGTCACGTCGGACTTGTCCGTCGGGCCCAGGCTGAGCGTCAGGTCCCGGCCGGCCCATTCGGCGGGTACTTCGACCTCGCGGCGGAACCAGAAGATGCCGCTGTGCTGGTGTCCGGCTGCCTGCCAGGCGCGCGGCAAGTCCATCTCCCGCCAATCTGCGACGGGCCCGTCGGGCTGGTGCCAGCGCTGGGCTTCTCCGGCGTTGTGGGTGTCTTTGCGCTCGTTCTGAAGCCTCCACTCCTCTTGTTTAGCCAGGATGGCCTTGCGCGTTTCGGTGGGAGTGATCAGCTCATTTTCGTAGTCCTTGACCACACGGCGGAAGAAGGGATTGGCCGTGAGGGCGGCGCGGCTGGTCCAGGCCTCGGCGATTGTCCCGCCCCAGGATGAGTTGATCAGCCCGATCGGCACGCCCGTCTTGCGATGCAGTTCACGGCCGAAGAAATACCCGACCGCCGAGAACCCGGCAACCGAGGTCGGTGTGCAGCGACTCCAGGCGCCCTCGATGGCGACCCCGGGTCTCAACTCAGCCTTGCAGGGCACGGTGAAGAAACGGACGTTGGGGTAGTCGGCGGAGGCGATCTCGGCAGGGGCGTTATTCGAGGAACCCACGGGCCATTGCATGTTCGACTGGCCGGAGCAGACCCAGACATCGCCGACGAGAACGTCGGTGAGGGTCACGGGCTGGGGGGCGAGCGTTGAACGGACCGTCAGGTCGCGCGCTTCGTGGGAGGCGGGGAGGGAGGCGAGGGTGACGCGCCAGCCACCGTCCGGACCGGCTTTGGCGGACTTGGTCTGGCCGGCGAACTGAACCGTCACTTTGTCCCCGGGCTCCGCCGAGCCCCAAACCGGGATACGGATGCCTCGCTGCAAGACCATGTGATCCGAGAAGACCGATGCCAATGTGAATGCCATACGCGTTGTATTCCCTTCCCGACCGAGCCCAAAGGTCCCTCGACCTGCTTGGCCCTCGGCGCTATTGTTGACAAAAAACGCGGGTCTTTGTCGTACAATCATCCCGCCCTGTAAAGGGCAAAGACGCAGGCAACCAGGGATCCACGCAGATGGGAGCAAGAAACATGACGATCACGGTACACGTTATCTTCAACGCGCATTTGGATCCCGTCTGGCTTTGGCCGTGGCAGGCCGGGCTCGACGAGGCGCTCGCCACATGCCGGAGCGCGTGCGATCGCCTTGATGCCAATCCGGACATTCACTTCACCCGCGGCGAGGCGTGGGTTTACAAACAGATTGAGGAACTCGACCCGGCGCTCTTTGCCCGCATCCGCACGCACGTGGTGGCCGGGCGCTGGGAGGTCGTGGGCGGGTGGTGGATTCAGCCCGACTGTAACCTGCCCGACGCCTTTGCCTTCAAGCAGCAGATCGGCCTGGGCTTGCAGTACTTCCGCGACCGGTTTGGCGCCGCGCCGCGCGCCGCCTACAATGTTGACAGCTTCGGGCATGCGGCAGCACTGCCCGGCCTCATGCGGGCGGCCGGCCAGGACCGTTATGTGATGATGCGTCCGCAGCAGCACGAAATGAACCTGCCGGCGCGCCTGTTCCGGTGGCGCGGCCGGGAGGGCGAACCCGAGGTCACGACCTTCCGTATTTCCCGCGGTTACTGTCACCGTGATCTCAACGCCGACGCCGTGAATGCCGCTTGTTCACGGCTTCCGGAAGGCATCGCGCACACAATGATCTTCGCGGGAGTCGGCGATCACGGTGGCGGCCCGTCGGAGAAGCTGATCGCCTGGTGCCGGGCCAACCGCGAAGCGATCCCGGGGTGCCGCCTGGAATTTTCGACCGTGAAGCGTTTCTTCGATGCCGTGGAAGCGGAGTCAGCGAAACTCCCTCTGATCACCGGCGAACTGCAGCACCACGCCATCGGCTGTTACACGGCGCACCGCGCGATCAAGACCGGCGTGAAGCGGGCTGGGCACGCTTTGGCCCAGGCCGAGGCGGCCCTGGCGGGGCGGGACGATGCCGGCGCGCGTCAGGCCCTGCGGTCGGCGTGGGAGGCCGTGTGCTTCAACCAGTTTCACGACACGTTCGGCGGGACCTGCATTCCATCGGCTTACCGTCAGTGCGAGGACCAGGTTGCTGCCGCGGCTGCCGCGGGCGACTCGGTCACGCAGCGCGAATTGCGGCGGCGTTACCCGGCGCTGGGCGCCGATCCCGCGCAGCGAATCGTGGCTTTGAACGCGTCGGACACGGCCTACGATGGGTATGCCGAGTTCGAGCCCTGGCTGGACTGGCGGCCCGACACCTTTGCCTTGTTGGACGAATCGGGCGCCCAGGTGCCCTGGCAACGGCTCCCGATGGAGGCCACCCTTCTCGGGGGGCCGCGCGTTCTTTTCCGGGTCAAGGCCGACCCGGGCGCCGTACGGCAGTTCCGGCTCGCATCGGCAAAACAGGTCGACCCCGCGCCCGGCGCTTTCAGGGTCCGCGATTCCATCGCCACGGCCGGCGGCAATGCCTGTGACGGCCACCGGCTCACGTTCGGTTCCGCCCTGGCGGCTATTGAGCCGTTGCTGGACCTGTACGAGGATGGAACCGATACGTGGTCCCACGGCATCGACCGCTACCCGGAAGGGCCGGCCGTGGCATCGGCGAGTTGGGCTAATCCGACGATCATCGAGGCCGGTCCGCTGATGGCGTCGTGCCTGGCCGAGGGCCGGATCGGCGCCAGCGAGTTGAAGGCCGAATGGCGCGTCTATGCCGATGAGCCGTTCTGCGAACTGGCGCTCCGAGTTCACTGGATGGAACGGCGGAAGCTGCTTAAGTTGCGTTTGTCGCCGCCTTTCCCGTTCCTGCAATCCCGCGTCGATGGGACCATGGATACCAGCGTGAACCGTCCGAATGACGGCCGGGAGTTGCCGCTGCGCGATTGGTCTCTGCTTGAAATGGCGGGCGGGCTCAAGCTCGGTATTGTGTCGCCCGACGTATTTGCGCTCGACGCCGACAAGGGGCGGGTCCGCCTCACGCTGTTGCGGTCGTGTGTCATGGCGCACCACGAGCCGCATCGCGGCCACTTCCCGCGCGAGGTTTTTTCGGATCAGGGCGTTCACCTGTTTCGTTTCCGGTTCTTCCTATCAGAGACGGTTGACCCGGCCACGCTCGACCGGCAGGCCCGGATGATGCAACGGCCGCTGGTCTTGGGCGATTTGACCACCGGAATGCCGACGCACCGACAGTAAGGAAGACCAGTGACATACCGCGAACGATTTCGCCTGACACTGGAGCATCGGGACGTGGACCGGCCGCCGATGGACCTGGCCGGGACGGACATGACCGATATCGACGGCAGCCCGCGCCGGCTGGCCGCTGCCTTGGGGCTGCCACGCGCGGGGACCGATGCCGACGTGGACGAACGCGTGCTCCAGGCGCTCGACATCGACATCCGGTGCGTGGGCGGGATCCTGGCGCCCGAGGGTTCGCTGGCCCGGCGCATTTCCGATACCGAGCGGACGGACTGCTGGGGCATCGGCTATCGGTTCAACGGGCATCACTATGAGGCGCAGACACGGCCTCTGGCCGGTGCCACGATCGACGATTTGAACCGGTATCCGTGGCCCGACCCGGCGCGGCTCGACCCCGCGCTACTGGACCGGATCGAGGCGCGCGCCAAGTACCTCTACGAGCAGACGCCCTACGTCGTCTGCGCCCGGCATCCCTACTTCGGTGTCTTCGAACTGGGGTGCTGGACGTGCGGGTTCGACGACTTCCTCTATCGGCTGGCTGGTGAGCCGGAGTTCGTGCGGCGTTTCTTCGAGATCATCCTGGAGTACCAGAAGAAGGTGGACGCCTTGTACTATGGCCGCATCGGGCGGTACCTCCACTACACCACCAGCGGCGACGATTTCGGCACGCAACGGGCGCCAATCATGTCCCAGTCGATGTTTCGCGAAATGATCGTTCCCTTCCTGGCCGCGCGCATCGCGCACATCCGGCAGTACACGGATGCCGCGTTCTTCCAGCATACATGCGGCGCCGTTCGTCCCTTGATTCCCGACCTCATCAAGGCGGGCGTGCAGATTCTGAACCCGATACAACCAAGCGCCGACGGCATGGAGCCGGCCGGGCTCAAACGCGACTTCGGTGACCGCCTCACGTTTTACGGCGGCGTCGACACGCAGGAGCTTCTGCCGCGCGGGACGCCCGAACAGGTCGCGGCCGCGACCGCCACGCTCATCCGAACGATGTCGCGGCAGGGCGGGTATGTCCTGTCCGCCGCGCACACCTTGCAGGAGGACGTGCCAGAGGCCAACATTATGGCGATGTACCGCGCGGCCACGGGCTGATCAGCGGAGGCGTGGGACGGTATGTCGCGGTGGAAACATACTAATTAACGTAATTTCAGTAGTTGAAGATCAATTACTAATGTGATAATAATTAGTACATTATTGACATATGAAAAAGCCGCACACACCACCGGACCTGCAGGAGATCATGCGTTTGTGCGTGAATTCCGAGCGATTCGATGACGTTCTGCACCTCGCAGTCGATCCTGCAGACGACTACCCGCACTGGGATAATCTGCGGCACTTGCCGCCCCCGGAAGGGTTGACGCCAAAGCTCTGGTGGTTTGGGATCAAACTTCGGCGGCGCGGCTTACTCAAGGAAATCGCACTGACGGACAAACATGGTCGGCCCTTTCGGTTTGGTGTTCCTGATCTCGTCCAAGCGGAGTTGCACGACATCGACATGAGTGTCGGTCGCGCGATTGGCATCCCGGAGCCGATTACCAATCCGCAGACTCGTGATCGGTACCTGATTCGTTCCCTCATGGAGGAGGCCATCACGTCCAGCCAGTTGGAGGGTGCGGCCACGACGCGGGAAGTCGCCAAGGAGATGATACGCACTGGTCGTCAACCGCGTGACAGTAGCGAACGGATGATCCTCAACAACTACCTGACTATGCAACGCGTAGTCGAGTTGAGGGCCGAAGCGCTGTCGCCGGAACTAGTGTTCGCCATCCATCGGCTCGTGACCGACAAGACGCTGCCCGACCCGACGGCCGCCGGTCGGTTCCGGCGGCCGGACGAGAAGCGAGTGGTTGGCGACGACTTCGGCGAGGTGTTCCACGATCCGCCGTTGGCGGAGGAACTACCCGCGCGTCTGCAGTCCATGTGCGACTTCGCCAACGGCCGTACGCCCGGATTCTTCGTTCACCCGGCGGTGCGCGCCATCATCCTGCACTTCTGGTTGGCCTACGATCATCCGTTCGTTGACGGAAACGGACGGACGGCGCGGGCCTTGTTCTACTGGGGGATGCTGAATGCGGGGTACTGGCTCTTCGAATTCATCTCCATCTCCAGCATCCTGCGAAAGGCGCCGACGCAGTACGGCCTATCGTTCCTGTACAGCGAGACCGACGAGAACGACCTCACATACTTCATCGTGGCGCAGACGAAGGCCATTCGCCGTGCCATTGAAGAGTTGCACGCGTATATCGATCACAAGACACGCGAGGTGAGGGAACTGGAGATCCACGTGCGGGCTTTGGATTTCTTCAATCACCGGCAGGCGGAAGTCGTCCGCCACGCTCTCAAGCATCCATTCCAGGAGTACACGATCGCCAGCCATCGCAAGAGTCACAACGTGGCTTACCAGACGGCGCGTACCGATCTTCTGGACCTGGCGGCGCGCGGCGTGTTGGATCAGAAAAAGCGGGGGAAGACGATGGTCTTCACGGTACCGGGCGAACTGACGGAACGGCTGAAGCGACTTGACAAGCAAGAGCACAACGCCCCGGAATCCTTGGAAGCGAGGCGGATTTGAAACGGTTGTTCGGTGCGATGCTGGCGACCGTCATCCTGGCGATCCCCGGATTGCAGGCCTTCGAGGCCGTGGGCACGCTGCAGGAGATCGACCCCGGCAAGGGAGTGGTCCGGTTGCATGCCAACGGCCAGGATCGAACGGTGCCGCTGGCCGGCGACATACGCGTCGTCGGAACCAACGGGATTCCCTTGGCCGACGGGATCCGGTCGCCGCAACTCAAGGCGGGGGCCGAGATTACGGTCTCTGTGGAACGCGGCGCCGCCGGGCCGACGGTGCACGCGATCCGGCTTGGCCGCCAGGGCGACGGGATAGGCGGCGGTGCGGCCCTGGCCGGCGGGAAACCCTCGGTGGGGTTCAAGCCGCTGACCGAGATGACGGCGGCGGATCGCTACAAGGGCGAGGACGGCGGCCTGTATGGGGGCGGCCTCAACGCCCCGCCGCCCGCGCTCCAGGCGGCGGCTGCACGCGAAACGGCGCGGATCGTGCCGTTGGATGCCGACGGGATGCCCGCCACAAATGGAACCATCGGGCTGGTGTCCATCAGCATGTCCAACGCGACTATGGAATACTCGCGCTTCAAGGAACTGGCTGACGTTGACGCGCGCAAGTCGCCGCGCGTGACGATTGTGGACTGCGCCCAGGGCGGGCAGGCCATGGCGCAATGGGTCGATCCGCAGGCTCGCCCCTGGCTGGAGGCCGACCGGCGCCTGGCGCACGCCGGGGTCAGCCCCCGCCAGGTGCAGGTGATCTGGGTCAAACTGGCCAATGTCCACCCGACCGGCGAACTCGCCGAGCACGGCCGGAAACTCGAGCGCGATACGCAGTCCTTGTTGCAGAACGCCAAGGCGCGTTTCCCGAACCTGCGCATCGCCTACCTCGGCAGCCGCATTTACGGGGGGTACGCGAGCACTCCCTTGAACCCCGAGCCTTACGCTTACGAGGGTGCCTTCGCGGCGCGGTGGCTGATTCAGGACCAGATGCGGGGTGCCCCCGGGTTGGCCTGCGACGACACCAAGGGAAAGGCCGAGGTGCCGCTTCTGCTGTGGGGGACCTTACCTCTGGGGTGATGGGACGACGGCGCGCGAAGGCGATCACTTGGTGTGGGAGCGGCAGGATTTCGGCGGCGACGGCACTCACCCCAGCGGCAGCGGGCGGGAAAAGGTGGCCAACCTGTTGCTCGGTTTCTTTACGTCCGACCCGCTGGCGCGAACGTGGTTCGTGAAGCATTGAGCTCGGTCGACGCGTTGCCGGCACCGTCCGACCCGGTCGCTAGGCGTGGATTGCCGTGGACGCGGCGGTCTTCTCCACGCGGGAAAGCCAGACGAGAAGTTTATCGGCGTGGAACGGCTTGGCAAAGACGGTCAGTCCAAGCCGCTTGGATCGGGCCAGGTCGGCGTCGGTCCACGTTCCGGACATCAGGGCCACGTGTTGACAGCGGCAGCCTTTGCGACGGAGCTCCTCCGTGAAGGTGAGACCATCGGCGCCTGGCATGCGCACGTCGGTCAGGACGGCGTCGGGGCAGCGGCCGTCCATGCCGCAGGGACAGACCGGATACGTGAAGATCGGGCAGGCTACCGGACTGGGATACGACACTACTTCGTGCCCATACCGCACCAGAAATCCCTGCAGAAAAGAACGGACGAGCGGATCGTCATCAAGCACAAGCACTTTCATGGATCGTCTCCCGCCGTCTACACCCGGTTGTCTCGGATTGCAGTTCTACATGGCACGAGGATTGGTAGCACCATCCGGAAGTACGCACTATCCATGCAACACCTGATCTTGGATCAGGGATTTCCCTATGCGCAAAAAGGGGTTCGCGCAAATGCGCGGAGGTGGCGACGCCATCATGGCGGCGTGGCAGTTTCGTCTCGGCCGCCCGGCAGCCGCGTGGTAGCTTGGTGTGGAACCTGTCTGGAACTCCCTTTGCCTCATGGAGCGGAGCCGCTTCCGGCTCCGGCCGCTCGTGGCGAGGAGCACTCGCGACGAGCCGGCGCGGGAAGCCGCGCCGCTCCCCGAGGAGGCAGGCAGTGATTTGGATCGGTTTCTAAACGACAGGCCAGGCGCCAACCCATGAATGCTTCAGAAGAGAACCCGCTCGTTTTCGTTGGGACGTACGGCGATGCCGGCCGCGAGAGTCTGTTCACGTTCCGGATGAACCCGGCGACCGGCGCCTTGGTGCCCATCGGCGAGGGCCTCGCGGTCGGGAAGGCCTCGTACCTGGCGTTGCATCCGGACGGTCGCCATCTCTACGCCGTCAACGAACTCGCAAGCCCGGACAAGAGCCAAGGGGGGCTGGTCAGTGCGTTCGCCCTCGATCCTGTGACGGGTGGGTTGCGGCCGCTCAACGCCCAGTCCTCGCAGGGCGCCCACCCGTGTCATCTGTGCGTCGCGCCCGGGGGACGCCTGCTCCTTGTGGCCAATTATTCCAGCGGGACGATCGGCGTATTGCCGGTGGCGTCAGACGGTAGCCTGGAGCCCGCGCGCCAGGCCCTGCGGCACGAGGGCAGGGGCCCGGTCCCCGTCCGGCAGACGCAGGCTCATGTCCACTCCGTGGCGATCGATCCGGCCGGCCGGCACGTGCTCGTATGCGATCTAGGAATCGACAGGGTGATGGTGTACCGGCTTGACGCGGCGCGGGGACTGCTGCAACCCAACGATCCACCGTGGGTGGATACGAAACCCGGCGCGGGGCCGCGTCACCTCGTCTTTGTCGCGGGCGGGCGGCGTGTCATCGTTGCCAACGAGCTTGATTCCACGGTCTCGGTCTTCGGGTTCGAACCGGCGAGCGGGGTATTGACGGCCCGGCAGTCGGTGTCCACGCTTCCGGCGGGATTCACGGGCGCCAACACATGCGCCGCGATCCGGCTTCATCCCAACGGCCGCTACGTGTATGTCACCAATCGGGGCCACGACAGTATTGCGGTGTTCGATGTGGAGCCGGAGACCGGCGCGTTAACGCCGAGGGGTCACGTCGCGTCCGGCGGACGGGCGCCGCGCGACGCCACGCTCGACCCTTCGGGAGCGTTCTTGCTGGTCGCCCACCAGGGCTCGAACACGGTGGTGGTGTTTCGCGTCGATCCCGTGAGCGGCCTTCCCGAGCCGACCGGCGCAAGCGTCACGCTTCCCAAGCCGGTGTGCGTGTTGTTTGGGTGATGAGCTGGGCTGTGACTGCCCTTCGACGCAGTGGCGTTGCTCCTTTGCTCCCCTCGACAAGCTCGGGGCAGGCAGGGCATTCGCCGCGGCCTGCCTTCTCCCGGGACATGAGCAAGGCCTGCAACGCAGGCCGCGTCGAATGGCGGAGGGGGAGGGATTTGAACCCCCGTTACCCTTGCGGGTAAACATGATTTCGAGTCATGCGCATTCAACCAGGCTCTGCCACCCCTCCAAGGGCGCATTCATTGGCTTTTCTGCTTGTCGGCCGCTTTTCTTGCTTGACGTTTATGCCAAGTTTATGCCAGAGTCTCTTTATCACAAACGGAAACTCTGGAGGCAGCTCCCATGCAGGAAACAGGCCCGAAAATATACACTCAAACCATCCGCGTCAAGGGCAAGGAGTACAAACGCGCTTTGGTCGACTTCGGCACCGTCGACGGGAAACGCCAACGTAAGACCTTCAAGACCGAGGCCGAGGCCCTGGCTGCGATCGAGAAGAACACGATTCTCGCCAAACGCATCGGCCGCCAGGCGAGCAAACTTTCCGACGCCGACCTGCTCGACGCGGCGGCCGCACTGGGAGTGCTCCAGCGGCGCGTGTCCTTGGAAACGGCCGCGGCCTTCTATATGCACCACAATCATCCGGACGGCGGCAAGACGACCGTCGCGGAAGCTGTCGACCAGTTCCTGCAGTCGCGCGCGGATAAGGGGTGTCGCCCAATCACGGTCAAAGGGTACGGTGACAAACTCAAGATGTTCAGGCGGGATATGGACGGACGGCAGATGGCCCACACAACCGTGGCCATTCTTGAGAAGTGGCTCCAGGGGCATCGGTTCGGCATGGAGACCCGCAAGAGTTACCTTCGTACCCTCCGCGCGTTCTTCCAGTGGGCACAGAAACGCCGCTATGTCGCCGAAAACCCGGCCCGCTCGATTGATCTGCCCAAGGTCGACAAGAAGCGCGTGGACTTCCTGAGCGTCTCCGATGCAGAGCGCCTCCTGGCGTCTGCTCAATGCGAGAAGCCGGAACTCGTGCCCTATGTGGCTTTGGGACTCTTCGCCGGCTTGCGCCCCTCCGAGGTCCACGGCGACCGGACGGGTCATGCACCACTTGACTGGCGCATGATCGACTTCGACCGGAAACTGATCGACGTGGAACCGGAACAGACGAAGACCCGCGACGGCCGCAACGTCACCATGAGTGCCAATCTCGTGGAATGGCTGCTCCCGTACCGCCAGAAGCACGGACCGATCGTCTACAACCGGAGTGCGTTTCTCACCGTTCTAAAGAAAAGCGGAATCCTGTACACCAAGGACGTGATGCGGCACACGTTCGGAACCATGCACCGGGCCATGTATCGAAACGAGGGTGAGACGGCGATTCAGATGGGAGACACCATCAAGACGGTGAAAACCCACTACGTCAACCCGAGGGTCGAGCAGAGCACCGCAGAAGCCTTCTGGGCGATCAGACCGGTGACCACGGCGCTCCCCGGGGCCGAACACATCGCCCTTGCAGTCACCCCCGCCACTTGAACCAGGTGAACCACGAGATCGTCACGCCCAGGAACCGCACGCCAGCCCGAAACCGCCCCATCCCATAGGCACACTGGATCCGGTAGAACCGCACATTCGATTCCCACCCGCCGTTGCCCGTGCCCCAGTCGAAGTCATGCCGCAGGCAAGGCGGGAAGTAGATCGTCGGCCAGTAGACGTCGGACACGCCGGTGCACCCGTCGCAATCCTCGAACCAGTCCCATTTGTCCGAGTCCAACGCCTCCCGGATCAACGTCTGGATGTCCGCCGGCACACTCAATACGTCGAAGGACTCGATAATCCGTCGGTACTCGGTCGCCCGGTCCAACCCTTCGCTCTTTCCCTTGCCGCACCCCATCACCCCGCAACGCCCGCTCATATCACGGCTCCTTTCGCAATGGCCCACTTGAACAACAGGATCAGTCCCATCACGGCCGCGGTGAGGACCGTGCCCACGATGATCGAGAGCGCCCACAGAAGACCGTGCAAAATCTGCTCGTGCCGCTCGATCCGTGTCTGAATGGACAACGTCCCGTTGTCGCGGAACAACCGTTTCTCGATGGACTCCAACTTCTGAAACACGCGCTGGTTGATCTCGCCACACTGAGCGTGTGTCACGAATTCCCCTGTCTCCTTCATTCCAGCGCCCTTCCATTCCTGAACGAATCCAGGACCGTGCCGTACTCATCATAAACAGGCACTTGCGTTCCCGGCATCAGCGCCGCCGCGTTCGTGAACCAGGACCGATAGGTCCCGGTCTCGTCCCAGGCGTCAACCAGTGCCGTCGTGAACACGCCGCCTTGCGGCCCGCCGACACTGCTTTGCCCGTCCGCGCATCCGCCGTAGTGAATCAGCGCTGCATGGAACGGGGCAGGGAGGGCCCTCTTGTATGACCGGCGTCGGTAATTGGTGCCGGAGTTGCAGGTATCGGTTACGAAGAACACGCGTACGCCGGCCGGGACCTCCGCCAGCACCGTGGAAAGGTAGGTGTCCGTCATCTGCCCGTCCCAAAGGCACAGTGTCTCGGAAAGCCCGTCCGCCTCCGTGGTGTCCCCATCGTTCACCTGACCGCCGTGCCCCGACACGTAAAGCACCAACAGGTCACCCGGCTGCATGCCCGCGCACGCCGCCCGGGCCGCCGCCTCAAGTGAGGCCTTGGTCGCCGCCGCGTTGTGATGCAGGGAGACCTGCAGGCCCCGTTCCCGGCACAGCATCGCGAACGTGTCGGCATCCACGTCGCAACCAGGGCACGCCCCCGCCCACCCGCCGTAGGCCGCCGGGTCGACGGCCGTCAGGCCAGCGACCACGGCCCGGCGCACCACGCCGGTCACCGACGTGAAGTCATTCGTGTAGTTGGTAACCGGTTGTGGCGCCGGCTGGCTCGCGCAACCGGCAATCAGGACTCCCGCCAGAACGATCAAGATAGCTCGCATGTCTTTTCCCTTCATTGTGTTCTTTCCTCGTGTATGGGGCGGCACTTGCCGCCACTCACATCTGCCTACCGCGCCACCCAAAGCCCGCCGCCCAAGACCACGGCGATGTGACAAGACCCGCCCGGACTGCTCGTCACATATTCCCACCATTGTGTCGGCCCGGCCTGATTCCAGGTCGTGCCAAAATCCGTCGACTTGTAGATCCCGTTGTCGGCCACAATCGCGAATTGAACCGTGCCGTCAGAACTGGACGACACGCACCGCCAGTCCCTAGCGACATCGGTGGCCGTCCAGGTGGCCCCATAGTCAGTCGATACGTACATCTGACTAGCGCTCCCGCACACCGTTTGCCTTGCGCCATTGCCGCACACAGCAACACCGCTCCAGTCCACGTCTGTCACTTTCAGGATCCAGGTCGCGCCGTAGTCGCTCGAAACGTAGATCCCGCCGCCATACCGCTCACCGGTGTCCCCGTCCTCTTTCATCTCGCACACGGCCGTTTGATACTGTCCGTTCGTGCTCATCCCGACCCGCCGCCAATTCCGCGACGCATCGTCCATCTTCGTTGTCCAGGTGTTGCCGTAGTCGGTGGACACGTACAAATAGCCGTTATCCTCCAAGGCCGTCTGGCGCGCCCCGTCGGCGCTCATCGCCACGGAAACCCAGCAGAGTGATTCGCCGCCGGCCGTCCACGTGTTCCCGTAATCGGTCGAGAAGTACATCCCGCCATCATAGATGCATGCCGTCTGCCGGGCCCCGTCGGCGCTCATGGCTACGCACTGCCATGACTGAGCCGACCCCTTCGGCGACCACGCCACCCCGTAATTCGTCGAGACGTAGATCAACCCGTTTTGCACCACCGCCGTTTGCCGCCGGCCGTCCGCACTCAGCGCCGCGCCCGTCCAGTCTCGACTCGAGTCGCGTACCGTCCATGTCAGGTCTGCGGGCGCGACGCCGCCGCCCGTCGGCGGCCGAATGGCCGACCGCATCATGCCAACCATCACTGACCGCGGAATCTGTGCGAACACCGCGCCAGCGGTCAGGAAACCAACCGCCAGCCAAACGCATCTGACCAGGCACCGGTTCATTGTCCCACCACCTCCCAGCCGTTCGTCGTGCCCTTCCCAGAGAAGTACAGCGTCGTCCAACCATTCGAGGAGATCGTCACGGCCGAGAACCCCGCCACGTTGCTCGTGGCGACTGCGAAAGCGTTCGTCCCTGCCAGGAGATCAACCCGGACCCATTCGACACGGTTGGTCGACCGTCCCGGCAGCCTCAGTGTCGCCGGCCCGCTCAACACGAGCGTCCGCAGGTTTGGCTGCGTCAGGTCCAACACGATGTTCGTCGCGTACGCGATCGGCGTCGGCACGAATCCGGTGAGGCCATCCACGTTCTGAGCGATGTTCGAGACCGTAGCGGCGTCGACGCCGGCCGCAATCGTCACGCTCGCCACGCCCGCCGCCACACTGCCCGTGACCCCGTTCACCACGATGTTGCTGACACCGCCCGCGCCCGTGCCGGGTGCGTTCGTCGGAATGACGACGCTCACGGCGCCGGCGTTCGTCGAACTGGCATAGGCCGCCCCGACAGTCACGCTCACCACCCGCACGGCGCCGGTGGACAAGGCGCCCACCAGTGCCGCCGTATAGTCCCCCGTCGCCGCCACCACAACCCCCGTCCGCCCGAACACTTGGGCGACGCTACCCGGCGCGTTGGTGAGGTATCCCTGTGCTTGCACCCAATTCGTCGACGCCAACCCCGATGGCACGCTGACACCCGCCGGCCGCCGTCCGTCCAGAATCCAACCGCCCAGGCAGGGGAGGGCCGCCAGCATCACCGTCATGATGGGAAACACGCGCGCGCGCATGCTCATTCCCCCCGCCGCATCAACTGCGCGACCCCGTTCGTCTCGCTACTGCCAATCACCAGCGCATCCCCGTACTCGAACGGGAATGCTGCGTCCGGGATCCACACGACGGAACTCACGCTGGTGAAGGCGCAGGAACTCAGCAGCACATTGAAACTCTGACTTACCCGCCGCACCTCGACAGTCCCTGTGCTGGCCCCCGCGTACTGGATGAGGACCGCCACCGGCACCCAACTACTATTCGCCTGCGTATTCGTGACCGCCACCGTGCCGCCGGTCAGCGAGTAACTCGTCGACCAACCGCCGCCGGCCCACACCGCGCCCGCCAGGGCCACCGCCACAACCGCCAGAATCAACCCTTTCATGCCGGCCTCCTCACGGATGCAGAATGTCCGCATCCAGCACGTTCACAACACCGCCGGCCACGAACACCAGTTGCGTGCCGCCCCTGATCATGAACCGCCCCACATTGCCAATACCCAGGGCGCAGTCCGCCGTCAGGTTCCCGTGGACTTTGGAATCCGCTCGGGCCACCCACAATGGGCCGCCCTGTATCGTGGCGATCTGATAGGCTCCGTCCCCGCTGCTCGCCACCTGTGCCCACCACCGGGCCGGCCCCGCCTCGGTCCAGGTCGCCCCGGAATCGTTCGACACGTGGACACCCTCGTCGGCCACGATCCCGAAGATCATCTTCCCATCCGCACTTGCCGCCACACCCCGCCAGTCGCGGTTCTCTTCCTTCGGTACCCACGTGTTCCCGTAGTCGGCCGACACATACATCTTCCCACCGGCCGCGCACGCGACCTGGCGCACACCGTTGCCGCTTACAACCACGCCCTGCCAGTCTCGCCCCGCCTCTTTCAAGGCCCACGTGTTGCCGAAGTCGCTCGAAACGAAAATCCCGCCGCCGTATTTCTCGTTTGTGTCCCCGTTCTCGCGCCGTTCGCAGACGACCGTTTGATACTGGCCGTTCGTGCTGATGCCGACGCCCCGCCAATCCCGCGGCTCGTCGGTCAACTTGGCCGCCCAGGTACTGCCGAAGTCACCCGACACGTAGACAAACCCCTGATCATCCAGCGCGGTCTGCCAGGCCCCGCTGGCGTTCATCGCCACACCAACCCAGGATCGTGCCCCCGCAGCAATTGCCCACGTACTTCCGTAGTTTGTCGAACAGTACAGCGGGCCATCGCACACGCACGCGGTCTGCCGGGCTCCGTCAGCGCTCAACGCCACCACTTGCCACGCAGCCGAGACACCTTTGGCAGTCCATGAGTTGCCATAGTCGCCCGACACGTAGATCAGCCCATGCTGAACCACAGCCGTCTGAAACCGCCCGTCCGCACTCAACGCGGCGCCGGTCCAGTTCCGGTCCGCGTCGCTCGTTGTCCAGGTCAATCCCCGGCCGCTCGCGTTCAATTGTTGCGCCGCCAGGTCAGCCACATCGACCTCGACGGCCGCCAACCGCGAGGTAACGCCCGCATCCCCGAATGTCTGGACAACGACACCAGGTTGCGGGTTGCTCAACCATCCCGCCTGACCCCCACGCGCCAGCGCCAGCAGAACCAAGAACATCACACTTCGTTTCATCACCATGGCCATGTCTCCCGTCTTGATGCCTGATACGACGGCGACCCTTCGCCCTCCGTCGTATCCACAGGCTTGATTGTTCCCGACTGCACCATCCGCAACCAAATGTCGCCGCGCGTTGTCAGCGTGTAGACTTGCGGCGCGAACTGAACCCCCATCTCCATTCCCAGGTTGAAGATCACCAGATTGAGCGCATGCCTGAATCCGGTCGTCGGCACCGTGTTGGTGGTCGCATCCATCACGTTCAACGGATTCGCCGCCACCGCTTGCCGAAAAGTTGCGACCGCTTCGGCCACTAACTCGCTCAACCGGTTCGCCTTCGCCAGATTCGCATCCAGCCATGTCTGGTACAGCGTCGCCAGGTCCGTCGGCATCGCCTTCTTGACCACGTCAACGGTCAGTTCTGTCCAGGCCTCAGCCATCGTCCCGACCCGTCATCCTCGTTCGGGTGACGGCGCCCCCTCACGCCGTCACCCGCGCCGCCGGCGGCCTACGCCGCCTGGACGTTCAACCGCACGCACGCCGCGGAGTTCGTGACCTTCACGTCCTCCGACCAGTCGAACTTCGCCACTTCCACGCGCCCGTCGTCGCGCATGTAGGATCCCGGCACCATGAACTGGTTCATCAACCGGAACGTTTTCATGAAACTCGGATCGCGCCGGCTCGGCGCGTCCTTGCGCGCGAACACGAGCACCGCCGTATCCAGGAGGAAACTGATGCTCTCGGCCTTCCCCTCGGGATTGGCGTCGTAAATCATGTAGGACGTCCGAACGTCCGGGGTCCCGATGAACATCTGCCCGGCGGACTGCTCCGTCGGCACGGCCAAACCCAGACCGGACTTGCCCTGCCCGTTGCCAACCACGAACCGACCGCGCACCTTCGTCTGGTTCTTGAAGATCTTCCAGGCCGTGGCCCCGAACAGGATGCCGACGCCCATCAGTGACCCGTACTTGGCCGCCTTGATGACCGACAGGATGGCATCGTCAACGTCCGAAATCGGGTCCGCAGCATCGTTCCACGTCTTGCCCGTGCCGACGCCTACGGCCGCCAGGGCCGCGTCGATAACGGTCTTCTCGTGCGACAGGGCCGACACTTCCGCGACCGCGACCGCCCCTTCCCTGAGCATGTTCTCCAAGCCGTCGGACTCCAGTTGCTCCAGGTTGTCGACCGGATAGTCCAGGGCGTGCGGCTCGCAGTTAAACGTTGCGTCCGTGGCCTCGAACCGCAATTCCGCCGCCCGGCCGCCAAGCGTCCGGAGCGTCGCCGGGATGTGGAACCGGTTCTTCTCGGTGTACGATTTGAACCGGCCCACGCTCGTCGCCACTTCCACCGTCGGCGCGATGAAATCGGCCACCGGCATAATCGCACTCTGCGCCGCCCCCTGCGCAAACTCGCGCAGGGTGGGGGACGCGCTAATGTCACTCAATCGACTCATGACTATTCACTCCTTTTGGTAGGGCGACGGCCTCCGGCCGCGCCGCTTGTTCACTGCCCCTGCGCGATCTTCACCCAGCCGTTTGTGCCGGCCGACACAGCGACCCATACCGCGTTTGTTCCGTTGACCTTGCCGGTCAACAGACACCCGGCCCTGATCGCCGTGTACTGCGTCACGGTCGTCACCGTGTTCGTGTCCGCCTGCACCCGCGCTCGCTCGCGACTGACCGTATCCGGGTCTGCCGCCCGCGCCGCCAAGACTCCGACCGCGACCAGCGCCACCACCCCCAAGAACGCCTTCTTCATTCCCGATCCCTTTCCTCGTAGCCGCGGCCGTCAGGCCGTGGATTCTGCCTTCGAACTTCGGCCTCCAGCCTTCTCCCTACTCCGAAACCGTGATATTCCCGATCAACGCCGGCCGGACCTGAACCAGTTGGCCCTCAACGCCGACCTCCTCGGCGATCGCCAAACCGCGATAGGTACCAACCGTCGCCGGCAGACTGCGAACCTTGCCCCGGTCCGCCGCCGTCGCGATGTCCGCCAGGACCAACACGTCGCCCGGGTTACAGGCCCCTTTCAACGTCACTCGCGCCGAGCGCCAGATCCCGACCGGCCGCACGGAGACCAGCGCACCGGCCGCGCCGCCCTCCAGCAGGACGTAAACCGCGTAATCGTCGTTTGCCTCCGGCAGTTTTACCTTCGGCACACCGGTATCATTCGCCATCTTCACCAGTCGGCCTTCCATGCCCATCAGACTCTCGCCCGCCAGCACCCGGAAATCCCCAACCCTCGTATTGCTCTGACTCATCACCCGCCCCTTTCTTCGTAGCCGCGGCTGTTAAGCCGTGGCCTCACTGCCCAATGACTTCCTTCTCCGCCCGCCTGAATGCGACCGAGAACGGCAACCCTTCCGCCTTCGCCAGTTCGTGCGCCCGGGTGCGAATCTTCACCGCTCGCCCATCGGGCGACCCTGAGCTTGCCGAAGGGCTTGCTCCGCCCTGCCCAGGCGGCACCGGCCGTGCCGTCGCGCGGTTGTGCAAAGGCTTCCTCGTGCCGGCGTCGCCCCGGCCATCCTCCGTTGATCCTCGCGCCTCGGCGCCCTTCTTCATGTCGCCGAGCGCCACCAACGCGCCCTCCCGGTTCCGGAGCAACTGCTCCGCCCAGAAAGCCTTCGACCCGTCGCTGATAACGCCCTCGAAGTCCGCCAGGTGGCGGTTCACCAACTCGCCCTCGACCTTCTTCAAGTCTGCGGCCAGCGCGTCATGCTTGCCCTGCAGGTCACGCAACGAGTTCTGCAGGTCCGCCACGGCCGTCAGACCGGGCAGTCCCTGCATCTTCTCCAGAATCGTGTCCTCGGTCGCATCCCCCGCCAGACCTAGGTGGTTCATCAACTGTTCGATCACTCGCTTCAT
>CAITUY010000061.1 GCA_903895695.1 uncultured bacterium | reverse complement strand
GTCGCGCGGCAGAAGACAATCCATTTGCCACCCGGCGATTCGCTCACCCGAAAGTCCCAAACCGGCGGCTGGCACACAGTCAGACGGGTGATTGAGCCATCGCGGGGATCGAGCCGACAGATCTCTGTGCCGCCACGCGCCGAGTCTGGCTTATAGTCCCGGTTGAAATGGTCCGTGTCAGGCCGCTGCGACTGGAACTCCCACGCCACTTTCGATCCCGGCAGGCGGCACGGAAACAGAATCGCACCATCGTGCGACCAGGCAACCAGGTTTGAGCCGCCGCCCCGATTCTGCGGGTTACCGTACGTGGCCGCGAACCACATCGGTTGGTCCTTGGTCAGAACACGCTGCTCCGAGCCGTCCGGGCGGCTCACCACCACGTCCGCCCAATCGTGCCCGGGATCCGCCCCCGGCTGGCAGTCCTGATAGGCCAGCCACTGGCCGTCGGGCGACCATGCCGGCCCGAAATAGAGATGGCCCGACTGCGCGGCAACCCGAAGACGCTTCCCGCCTTCCGAGTCGCTGGTCCAAATCTGATAGCCCGCGGGACTGGCGAGGTGATAGGCCACGCGCCGCCCATCAGGACTGAGGCTGAGGCCATAGGGCAAACCTTCGCCCGCACGCGTGAACTCGCGCGCGTCGGTTCCATCGAGATTCATGCTGAACAACTGGCCGACCTTGTTGCGCACAACTTGCACCAGCATGCGCTCGTCGTTGAGCAGGAGTGCGGGGGTGTAGAACACCGCCAACCGTTCACGCGTGGCGATCTCCTTCAGGGAGCCGGAATCCAGGTCATAAATCCAAAGGTGCGTCGGGGTTTGGGTGTAGTATTCCTCAAACGGCTTGCCGGGACCGTCCCGCCTCGCCTCCATGCTCAGGAACAGAACTCGGTGTCCGTCGGAGAAGAATGCGCCCGGTTGCCAGGTAACCTGGTTCGGGACATTGAATTCCAGGTAGCGGAGGTCGCTGCCGTCGGCATTGATCAACGCGGTCTTGCCTTGCGACACGAAGAAGAGCCTGGGCTGCCGGCCACGGCTTTGGCGCACGCCTACCGACGAGCGGCACGACACACTGGCCACAGCCGAAGCCGCCGCCGCCGCGACCAGGAACTGCCTGCGATTGACTCTTATTTGCATATTAGTTCTCAACGACCGGTGGGGCGGCTGTGCCCGCCTGCCCCGGGCAGACCAGGCGGAATCCGTCCACGATCGGCGAGGCGGCGGCCCCTCGTTGCCGCAGCAGCTCAAACCGCACGCGCACTGCGTGGCCGCGCAAGCCCCGCAACGAGTATGCCTTCACGCCGTCCCGCACGGAGAGCCTCGTGTGCGATCGCACCGACTTGAATCCGTCGTCGGAGGTTTCGACGGTGACAGAGATCCGGCCTCCATTCAAATCGGCGGTAACAGTCAACTCCTTGGGCTTGGCCAGCATAGCCCAGTCGTGGACCGAGCTCAGGTAGGAGCCCGACGTGGCGTTAGTGCTGAGTTGGATTCGGTCGCCGTAATGTCCCAGAAAGCTGATGTTGGTGGTCTGCGCTTCCCCTTCGGCCGTCTTGCGGAGGTTGAAATCCATTAGCCAAAACGGCGGCAGCGCGATCACCTGCTCCAGCGGCTGCACCTGGACTTTCCCACCTTCAACCGTCACGTGATGACGCCGCCCCTTGTAGAGCACGTCGGCCTCCGCCCGAGGCCATTCAACCGGCAGGCACGGTGTCACGACGAGCTTATCCCAGGTCGGCTGGATCCCCATTACCCCGTGGACTGCGGCAGCGGTAACGGCCACCATATCGGCCAGGTAGGGCTCCGTATCGCCGTGTTTCATCTCACCGAGAATATCCGCCGCATTGTCACCCGCCCAGCGGATCTCCGCCGCCCGATTGGCAAATCGCTGCAAGCGTCGAGCCGCCCCCGCCGCATCACCGGCTCGGGACCGGGCCACGATCTCCCAATACGTCTGGCAGAGCAGGCTACCGCCGTTCATGTAGCGACCGTAGGTTTGCCACTTGAGCGGATTCAGCGGCTGGGGCACCGGCCACAAGGCCGACAGGCCGGCGTAGCCCTGGTAGCCGTGCTCCTTTTCCAGTTGGGCGATGCGGGCATCGGCCGTGGCG
>CAITUY010000060.1 GCA_903895695.1 uncultured bacterium | reverse complement strand
GGCAAGCGGATCAGGGGGGTCGAATGGGGTCCCGCATACCGGCGGCGGGGGTGGAGGCGGCGGGTATAACGGCGTCGGGAGTACGGGCGGCAACGGTGGCTCCGGCATCGTGATCGTGCGTTACGACGTCGTGAACCCCTTTATCAGCAACCTGCCCGCCACGAATGTCACCCCCACTTCAGCAACCCTGAACGTGTTCCTGACTTCCACAGGGACGTCGCCGACCACGGTAACCTTATACTGGGGCGCGACGGATGGCGGAACCAATGCCGGCAACTGGCAGTACACCAATGTCTTCACGGGCGCGCAGTCGATCGGCACGCTTTCGACGAACGTGACGTTCGGCAGTTCCAACGCGACGTACTACTATTCGTCCTGTGCCGCCAATGCGACGGGCACGAACTGGGCCTCGCCCTCATCCGCGTTCTTTGCGGGCGCCCTGTCGCTCGTGGCCACAACGCCCAACGCAGCCGAACCCGGGCCTGTAGCGGGCGCATTCACCGTGTACCGGCCCGCGATCGCCACGAACTCGACCCTGGTCGTTTTTTACACGCTCGGTGGAACGGCCGTCAACGGCACGGACTACCAGGCTCTCAGCGGCGTCGTGACGATCCCGATCGGCCAGATCAGCGCGACGATCCCCGTCACGCCGAATTGGACTCAGAACTCCTCGGGCTCGCAATCCGTTCAGGCGACGTTGGCACCCGGGCCCTACATCATCGGACCGCAAAGCAACGATACGGTGACGATTGCCGATTACGCGGCGGCCCGGGTGTGGAGCGGGACGGGCAACTGGAACACCCCCAGTTCCTGGACCGGCGGCGTACTGCCGGGCGATGGCGAGGGCGTTACCATCGGCAGCGGCACGGTGACCCTCACCAATGCGAGCCCCGCGCTCGCCTTTCTCATCGTCAGCAACGGCGCTACGCTGACCTTCGACAGTTGGACGGCCCCCCTCACAGCCTCGAACGTCTTCGTCAACGGCACGGTGACGCACACGCTGAACACGGCTGCGGCGACCAACGCGTTCGGCCAGTGGGTGCCGAATGCCCGCGTCTGGATCGTTTGCACCAATCTCGTTGTCGCGACCAACGGCAGTATCAACGCGAATTCGCTGGGATTTGCCTACCTGAACGGTTCGGGCACCGGTTATGGCCCGGGCGCGGGAACGGGCTACGGCGGCGGCGGCTATGGCGGCAAGGGTGGACCGGGCGGAGTCGGCGGCTTACCTTACGGTTCGATTTATTCACCGACGAATGTCGGCAGCGGCGGCGGCGCCCAAAGCGCCGGGTACGGTGGCGGCGCGGTGCTGATTCAGGCCAGCGGGGCTGTGACCGTGAACAACACGATCAGCGCCAACGGCGGCAATGGCGGCGCGGGCGGCGGATCCGGCGGCAGCGTCTACATCACCTGCAGCACGTTTAGCGGCGTCAACGGCACGGTAAGCGCGACCGGCGGCACCGGGGCCCAGGGCAGCGGCGGTTCCGGTGGCGGCGGCCGCATCGCGGTGGTTTACAATACGACGGCGCAGAGCCTGCTGCCGACTCCCTCCGTGCGTTTCACCGTTGCCTTCGGGGGCCGTAATGGCGACTCGCTATGGGGCAACCTCGGCGATATGGGCACGCTCTACTTCCCGGATGGAAACCTGCTCGACCGCTCCGTGGTGACGCATTCGGGCGAACTCTGGGCGCCCGGATTCACAAATTGGTCGGCGAGCAGCGTCTTATTCACCAACTGCCAGTTCAGGATGGTCCAGACGGGACTGGTGATGACGGTTGCCAACGACCTGAATGTTGTCGGCACCAGCACCATCATGTCCAAGGTGCAACTGACGCCCGCCTCCGTGACCTGCGGCGGCAACCTTCTGGTCAACGGCATGCCGCTGGCCCTGACAGCGGGAACTAATGTGGGGCCGATCGTCACCTGCGGCGGCAATCTGATCGTGACCAACGCCGGGACCTTTGCCGTATGGGGTGGCATGACCAACGCGCCGGGCCAGTACGGCGCGCAGGTATTCGTGACCAACGGCGAGGTGCGGATCTATACCAACTCCTGGATCTACCCCTACTCGCAACCCGTGCAGGGGCCGTCGCCCATCTTCTTCCTCAATACCCTCAAGATCGCCGCCGGGGGCGGCATCGATGCCACCGCCAAAGGGTTCCAACCCGGGGCGGGCCCCGCTCCGGGGAGCAGCTACACGGGCGGAACCTACGGCGGCAAGGGCGGTGGAAACAGTCTCGCCGTCTACGGCTCGTCCAATTACCCCGTGGACCCCGGTTGCGCGTGCGGCGGGTCGTCGGGGGGCACCCCTCGCGGCGGCGGCGTGGTGCGTATACAAACAGTAAACAACATGCAGGTGGATGGCTCCATCCTGGCCGACGGCAGCGGCACCAACAGCACGGTGTACTCGCAGTCCGGCGGCGCCGGCGGCAGCATTTATCTGATCTGCAGTAACGTGTTCGCCGGCGCCGGCGTGTTAAGCGCCAAAGGCGGCTGCGCAACCACCGATACCGGTTCCTACGGCGGTGGCGGCGGCCGGATCGCCGTGTGGCCGCGCTTCAACCTATCCAACCTGTCGGCGACCAACATCCTCGGTGGCCTGCACAGTTATGGCTATGACGCACTGAGCGGCACGACCGGCACGGTTGTGATGGGACAGCTTTCCGCTCCGCCCCTGATCGTCAACCTGGCGCCGAACAACATCAGCTATACGGGGGCGAGTCTCAACGGATACCTGACGTCGACCGGCACGGCCCAGGCCACCGTATGGGTCTACTGGGGGCTTAGCGACCAGGGTACCAACAAAGGCACGTGGGACACGAACGGGTCGTTCGGCAATCTGGTGACCAACCAGACAACGCTGATCACCAATGTGACCGTGAGTCCCGGCACGAACTATTACTATCGCTTCTACGCCTCCAACTCCGCGGGAGAGGCCTGGGCGACGCCGACCGTCAGCTTCGCGACGCCCGCGCCGCTGCCGACGATCTCCAATGCGACGTTCGGCGCCACGAACATCACGCTCACGTCCGCTTGCCTGAACGGGTACCTGTACGCGACCGGGCTGTCGCAGACCGCCGTTACCGTGTACTGGGGGCCGTCGGACGCAGGGACCAATAGCGGCGCCTCGTGGGCCTTCACCAACACCTTTGCCGGCAACCCGCCCGTCGGCCCGCTTTCGGTATCGGTGAATCTCCCGACGCCGAACACCTACTACTATTACCGTTACAACGCCCAGAACAGCGGCGGCCAGGCGTGGGCCGATCCGGTCAGCGTCTTCATGGCCGGCGAAGTCGGGACCATCGCCACGGCGCCGAATGCCTCCGAAGTCGGGCCGACACCCGGCACGATCACGGTCTACCGGGCGTCATCCATGACGAACCTGGCCATCACGGTGAACTACGCGATCGGCGGCTCGGCCACGCTGGGCACCGACTACACGCTCAGTCCGGCCGGCACGAGCATCGTCATGAACGCCGGGGTTTCCAATGTGGCGATCACCGTCAATCCTATCTGGGACGACATCGTCGAAGGCACTGAGTACGTCACCTTGACCCTGTTGCCGGCGCAATATGCGGTTGCCGCGCAGAACAGCGCCACGGTCAACATCGCGGATGCCCCGGTCATTCCCGGCTCGAATGGGACCGTGGCGGTCGGTGACTGGTGGGGCTCGGCCAACTGGAGCAAAGGCCGTCCGCCAATCGCCGGGGACGACGTCTATCTCTTCAACGATACCACGATCACAAGTGCGTCGCGGTTCGTCTCCTCGCTCACCGTGGCCGCCGGCAAGACGCTGACCTTCGGCGACTGGAATTCGTCGGTCTCGGCGACGAACATCGTCATCAACGGCACGATCACGCACAATCTCAATACAGCTACGAATGCCCCGTGGACGCCGAATGCCCGGGTCTGGTTCATTTGCAACAACCTGCTCGTGGCGACCAACGGCAGTATCAACACCGACGCGAAGGGATTTGGCTTCAACGTCAGCACCGGCTATGGCCCGGGCGGGGGAAACACCTTCAGTGGCGGCGGCTACGGGGGAGTCGGGGGTACTGGCGGCGGCCCGGGCGGCGCGACCTACGGCTCGATCACCGCGCCGACCAATGTCGGTAGCGGCGGCGGCGCCCAAAGTGCCGGCTACGGCGGCGGCGCGGTGCTGATTCAGGCCAGCGGGGGTGTGACCGTGAACAACGCGATCAGCGCCAACGGCGGCAACGGTGGCGCCGGCGGCGGATCCGGCGGCAGCGTCTTTATCACCTGCAACACGTTTTCGGGGACCAACGGCACCGTCAGCGCCAACGGCGGAACCGGAGCCCAGCAGAGCGGCGCCCCCGGCGGCGGTGGCCGCATCGCGGTGGTGTACAACACGGCCGCGCAAAGCGTGTTGCCGCTTCCTACGGTTCGCTTCTCGGCCGCTTACGCGCGCCACATGGACCCCAACTACGCGACTCATGTGGGCGATATGGGCACGCTCTACTTCCCGGACGGCAGCCTCCTGGACCGGAGCCTGGTGCTCCACTGCGGCGAGTTGACCGCGCCGGGTCTCACAACCTGGTCCGCAAATTCCCTGACGTTCAGCAACTGCCAGTTCAGATTCGCACAAGACGGCCTCGTCTTCTCGGTCACCAACGGGTTGACCGCGACCGGGTCCAGCGCAATCATGTGCGTCCTGCAGACCACCAATGCCCTGATCAACTGCAGCAGTTTCGTTGCCAACAACATGAGCGTGAACCTGACGGCGGGCGGGACCTCAGTGCCCATCGTCAACTGCACAGGCAATCTGGTCGTGACCAACGGCGCCATTCTCTCCGTGTATGGCGGCGTCTCGAACGCGGTCAACCCCTACGGCGCGCAGGTCCTGGTCGGCGGCGACATCCTGATCGCCACGAACTCCTGGATCTATCCGTACTCGAATCCCGTCAACGGCGGGTCGCCCTACTTCTCCCTCTATAATCTCACGATCGCCACCGGGGGCGGCATTGATGCCACCGGCAAAGGGTACCAGCCGGGGGCAGGCCCCGCGCCGGCATCCAGCTACATCGGGGGAACCTACGGCGGCAAGGGCGGTGGAAACAACGCCAACGTCTACGGCTCGTCCAACGCCCCCGTGGATCCCGGTTGCGCTTGCGGGTCACAGTCAGGCGGCACCCCCCGCGGTGGCGGCGTGGTGCGTATCAAAGCGATGCGCAACATCCAGTTGGACGGCTCCATCCTGGCCGATGGCAGCGGCACCAACAGCACGGTGTACTCGCAGTCCGGCAGCGGCGGCGGCAGCGTCTACCTGCTCTGCAGGAAGCTCCTCGGCGGCGGCGTGCTGAGCGCCAAAGGCGGGGCCGCAAGCGGGGACGGGGGGACCTATGGCGGCGGCGGCGGCCGGATCGCCGTGTGGTCGATTTATAACCTGTCGAACCTGTCGTCAACCAACGTCCTCGGCGGCACGCATAGCGGCGTGTACGACGGCCAGAGCGGCGCAGTCGGCACGATCGTGTTCGGCGCGATCATCGAGCGGGGAACGATGTGGATGGTTCAATAGGCGTGGCACGGGCATCTTGCCCGTAGCCCAGCAACACTTGGAATCTGTCCGAAGACCTCTTTGCCACACGGAGCGGAGCCGCTTCCGGCTCCGGCCCTTCGAGGGCGCGCAGGGCGGGCCGGCGCGGGAAGCCGCGCCGCTCCCAGAAGAGGCAGACAGGTTTTCGGATAGGCTCTAAGTGTGAGCGACGAAGTGTAAGCGACGAAACGTGAAGGCGGAGGACAGCAGTATGACAGCGAAGCAGATGTTCCATTTCTACTCACGGTTGTGTCTCTTCACGATCGCGGCTCTTGCGATCATGACCGCCGGACCGGCTGGCGCAGCCAGTCGTACCTGGGTCGGCCCGGCCAACGGGGATTGGTTTACCGCCAACAACTGGAACCCGAACGACAACTACCCGCAGGACGGCGACGCCGTAGCGATCACAAACGGCACTCTTGTCCTCACCAACACCACGGCGTTTCTCGACACCCTCACGATCACCAACGCCAACACCGTCATGTTCTTCACGAACCTGAACGCTGCCCTCCAGGCGACGAACGTGTTTGTGCGGAGCGGCGCACTGTTGCGGCACTACCCGCAGAGCGCCACCACCACCAACGCGTCGGGGGGCTGGGACATCGACAGCCGCGTCTACATCATCTGCAGCAACCTCACCGTCGATGCGAATGGCACGATCAGCGCCACCACGAACGGATATGCGGGCGGGCTGGCGGGTGGCGCTGGATACGGCCCCGGTGGTGGTCCAGGTGGCGCCACGAGCGGCGGACGCGGTAATGGCGGCGCCTACGGCGGACAAGGCGGAGTCAGTCCCGGGGGCGGTACCCCGGGCATGGTGTACGGTTCCGCGGCTACCCCCACGCAGCCGGGGAGCGGCGGCGGCGGCAAGAACGGAACCGCCAACACAAGCGGCATCGGCGGCGGTCTGATCGTGATCCAGGCTTCAGGACTTGTCACTGTGAACGGCACGATCAGTTGTGCCGGCGGCATCGGGCTCGACGACAGCGGCGGCGGCGGGTCCGGCGGCGGCATTTATGTAACCTGCGGTGCGTTTGCAGGCGCCGGCGTCATTGCCGCCAATGGTGGCACGGGCCCGGGTTGGGGCGCCCCCGGCGGTGGCGGTCGTATCGCGATCGTCTACAATGCCGCCGCGCAGGCGCTCCAGAATCAGACCGCGCTACCCACTGTGCAATTCTCGGCCAACTACGCGGCAAAATCACCCAACGGAACCGCCACACCCTCACGTCCCGGCACGCTGTACCTCACGGATAGCAGCTTCCTGTCCTCGCTCCGGGTGCAGAGTTGCGAGTTCGCCGGGGTCACCAACTGGGCGCCGGGCAGCCTCACGATCACGAACAGGTGGCTGATCTTCCCGAATTTTACATTGGCCGTGACCAATGACCTGACGGTTGGGACGAATGGCGTCCTGGAACTTTCCAATACAACCGTTTCAGCAGGCGGCAGTTTCTTCGTCACGAACACGGCGACGGTCTACGCCCGCGCCGGAGCGACGAATGGCGCCGGTCCGGATTACGGCGCGTTAATCGCCGCGACCAATCAGATCGTCGTCAGCGCGAACGGCACGATCTTCTTGTATTCCCACCCCTACAACGGCGGGTCGGTCCTGTTCCGTGCCACCAACGTCGTCGTGGCAACGGGCGGCAATCTCAATGCGGACGGCGCGGGTTTTGCCGGCGGCTATACGGGCAGCGTAAAGGGCTACGGCCCCGGGGGCAGCACCAACGGCTCCAACTCGGGTGGCGCGGGCTACGGCGGCCGAGGCGGAGCGGGCAGCGGCACTCCGGGCGGGCCCACCTATGGTGACCCCAACGCCCCGATGTGGCCGGGCAGCGGCGCCGGCACGGCGAACGGCAGCCTCCACCCCTGCGGCGGCGGCTTGGTGCGCATCGATGCCACCGGCGGAAAGATTACACTCAATGGCACGCTAAGCGCCAACGGCCAGGGACTCACGGGCGACCGCGACGGCGGCGCCTCGGGCGGCGGCATCTTCCTGAAGTGCCAGACGATCGAAGGCAATGGCGCGATGGCCGCCAGCGGGGGTAACGGCGGTTATTGGGGAGGTGGTGGAGGCGGAGCCGGGCGGGTGGCCATCTGGTACATGTACTCGAACTATACCGGCACCGCTACGTCGACCGGCGGCGTGAAGGGCGCGAATGCTTCCGCGCCCGCCGATAATGGCACCAACAATGCCGTTGTCTGGGTCCAGCTTGGCGCGCCGCCGATCATCACGAACAACGCGGCCACGAACATCGCCTTTTTCTCGGCCTCCCTGAACGCGACGCTCGTCTCCACGGGAACCGCGCCGACCTTCGTTAGCGTGTTCTGGGGGCCGACCGATGGCGGCACCACCAAAACGGCGTGGCCCAACACGAACAGCTTTACGGATCCGCAGATGGCAGGATCGGTCATCTCCACCAACATCGTCGGTCTCACTTCAGGCGCCTCCTACACGTATCGCTACTATGCGAGCAACAGCGCGGGCGAAGCCTGGGCGCCCCTGCCCACGTCGTTCACGACCACCGCCGGCCTGCCGGTGATTTCCAACGCCGTGAACGGCGCGACGGGCGTCACGCTGACCTCCGCCACGCTCAACGGCAACCTGGTTTCCGCCGGCACGGCGGCAACGAGCCTCAAGGTATTCTGGGGCCCGACCGACGGCGGCACGAACTGGGGCGCGTGGGCCAACACGAACTCCTTTGCGGGCACCCAGGCCGCGGGCCTCTGGTCGACCAACGTCAGCCTGGGCACGTCCAATATCTACTATTTCTACACGTTCTATGCCACGAACAGTGGCGGCGACATGTGGGCTACACCGTCGGTTCCGATCATCGTAGGTGGCGTGACCCTCGTGGCGAGCAATCCGAACGCAAAGGAGAACGGACCGAACAATACCGGCACCTTTGCGGTATTCCGGCCGGCGTCTTTAACGAACCTGCCGCTCGCGGTGAATTATACGATCGACGGCACGGCGATCAACGGCACGGACTATCAGCTTCTTACGAGTCCGGTCATCATCCCGGCCGGCGCCACCAGCAACACGATCACCATTACGCCGATCATGGATGCCGTGTTCGACAGCCCCGACAAATGGGTGCGGCTGACCCTGGCGCCCGGCAACTACATGATCGGAACGCCGTCGAGCGGCACGGTCACCATCCAGGACGTCGCCCCCGCGGCCACGAATACCTTCACCGGGACCGGCGACTGGCAGAGCGCCACCAACTGGAGCGATGGGATCCCACCCCTGCCCGGCCAGGGCGCGGTCATCAACGGCAGCGCGACGCTCTCGAATGCGACGGCAGGGCTGTCCTCGCTGATGGTGATGTCCAACAAGACGCTCACGTTCGCCACGACAAATGCGATCGTCTACGCGACGACCGTGACCGTGGCGGGCACGATCACGCACAACGTCAACACGGCGACCAACAGTCCGTGGACTGTCGACAACTATGTCCACATCGTGTGCACCAATCTCACCGTGCTCGCCGGCGGCGCCATCGACGTGACCGGCAAGGGCTACCAGCCGCCGCCGACACCGAACAATGTCGGCTATGGACCCGGGGGCGGTTTCCTAGGCACCTCCAGAGGGGGTGGCGGCGCCTATGGCGGCCGCGGCGGCGGCGGTCAAGGGATGACGACTTGGGCCGTCCCCTACGGCTCGGCGGCGGCGCCCGCGCTCCCCGGCAGCAGCGGCGCGTCGGCGAACGGTGGACTGGCCGGAGCTGGCGGCGGACTGATTCGTGTCGAGGCGGCCGGCACCGTGACCGTCAACGGCGCGCTGACGGCGGGCGGCGGCATGGGCGTAGAGGACAGCGGCGGCGGCGGCTCCGGCGGCGGCATCTACGTGACCTGCGCCGCGCTCGCGGGGTCCGGAACGGTAACGGCCAACGGCGGGAAGTCCACCGGCTATGGAGCTCCCGGCGGCGGCGGCCGCATTGCAGTTATATTCGATCCTGTCTCGCAGGACAGTCAGAACCAAAGCGCCGCGCCCACCGTGGTATTCGGGCTGAATCCCGGCGTGATGGGCGGCAATTCGGCGTTCACTGCCTGGCCGGGAACTGTGTATCTGCCGAACAGCAGTTTCCTGCAGCCCGGGATGCTCCAGAGTTGCGAGTTTGCCGGCTTCACGAACTTGACTCTCGCCAGCGCAGCGGTCACGGGCAAGTGGTGGGTCACAAGGAGCGGCTTCACCCTGGCCGTCACGAATGGATTCACGCTTGGCGCGGCAGGCCGGCTGGATCTGAGCAACGGCGTGCTCGCCGTGGGCGGCGATCTCATCCTGACCAACAGCGCGACACTCATCACGCAGAGCGGGGTCGCCAGCAATTCGGCCCTCGTGTCCGTGTTCGGCACCCTGTACGTGGGCTCCAACTGCACGATCTATCCTTATAGCTATCCGACCAACAGCAGTGCGCCGCTGTTCACGATGCGGGACCTGCTGGTGGCCACGGGCGGCACGATCAATGCCGATGCCAAGGGCTATGCCTCGAACCTCGGAACAGGTCACGGCATTTCCGGCTCCGGAGCCGGGTATGGCGGCCAGGGCGGGCAGGAACTCTATAGCGTGAACCATTGGGCCGGCGGCATAACCTACGGCTCCTCCAATGCGCCGGTCGACCCCGGCAGTGGCGGCGGCAAGATGCTATACGATGTCTATGGGGGCGGTCTGGTGACCGTGCAGGCTTCCGGCAACGTGCGGATCGATGGCACGATCACCGCCAACGGGCAGAGCGATCTCGTGGACAGGTCCGGCGGCGGATCGGGCGGCGGCATCTACATCAAGTGCTGGAAGTTCTACGGCGGCGGCTCGCTCAGCGCCAACGGGGGGAGCACGGTGAACTATTCGGGCGGCGGCGGCGGCGGCCGCATCGCCGTCTGGATGCAGGCGCCCCTGCACACCGTGAGTAACACCGTCAACGGCGGGATCGGCTATGACAGCACGGGCCAGGTCGGCACGGTCGTGTTCGGCCTATTGCCGCCGCCGGGGACGATCTGGACGGTGCAATAGGAACGACCAGTCGCATAACCTTTGCGTCGATACTCTTAGTCGGTTACGCTTCGTCGATAACACGTAGTCGACTTAGAGCCTATCCGAAAACCTGTCTGCCTCATGTGGAGCGGCGCGGCTTCCCGCGCCGGCCCGCCCTGAGCGCCCTCGAAGGGCCGGAGCCGGAAGCGGCTCCGCTCCTTGTGGCAGGAGGGTTTTCGGAAAGGCTCTAAAGCGTGACGACGAAGTGTAAGAGACAAAGTGTCCCAGAGGGGGTAGCAGCATGATGACTCAGCCAACGTTCCATCTCCATGCACGCCTTTGTCTCGTCCCGATCGCGGCGCTCGCGATCCTGGCCGCCGGCCCGGCCGGCGCGGCCAGCCGCACCTGGGTCGGCCCGGTCAACGGGGACTGGTTTGCCGCCAACAACTGGTCGCCGAACGACAACTGCCCGCAGGACGGCGATACCGTGGCGATCACCAGCGGCTCCGCCATCCTCACCAACGCCACGGCGCTCCTCGGATCCTTCACCATCACCAACGCGGCGCTCATCTTCACCAACTGGAACACGGCGCTCCAGGCGACGAACGTAACCGTCCGCAACAACGGCAAGCTCTTTCACCTGGCCAATACGGACACGAACGGCGCAGACGGCTGGAGCCGCGACAATCGCATCTATGTCATCTGCACGAACCTGACCGTGGAACTCGGCGGGCAGATCAACGCCGACACCAACGGCTTCGGCGGCGCGCCGGGCACGGCCGTGCTCTTCGGCTATGGCCCCGGCGGAGGAGGATCGTTGAACAGCGGCGCTGCCGGCGGAAGCTACGGAGGTGTGGGCGGCATTCGGTCAGGTTATACGCCCACCCAGGCCGCCGTCTATGGTTTGACCAACGCGCCCGACTGGCCGGGCAGCGGCGGCGGAGCCGGCAACGCGGCTACCGCCCCCGGCGGTGCCGGCGGCGGACTGGTCACGATTCAAGCGTCCGGCACGGCAACCGTGTACGGGACTATTTCTGCAAAAGGTAAATCGCCCACCACGGGAACTGCCGAGGGCCCCGGCTCCGGCGGCGGGATCTTTCTGACGTGCGGAACGTTGAACGGGACCGGCACGCTGAATGCCGATGGCGGCAACGCAACTTCGTGGGGCGGGCCCGGCGGCGGGGGCCGCATTGCGGTGATCTGCCCGACTCTCTCCAACTGGTTCGGAACCATCAGCGCGAACCGAGGCGCGTTGGATCCGAATTCGGGGGGATACGCTAACGCGCTGGGGACGGTCTACCTGCCCGGCGGCACTTGGCCAACCATCACCGGCCAAGCCTGGAATGGACGCGTCTTTAACGCCGCTGCGGTCAACTGGTCGTCCCTCGATCTGGCCGGCGGCACGCTCGAGTTCAACGAACCCGGCCTGCAATTAACCGTTCAAAGCAACATGAACCTGCGCGGCGGGGCAATGCTGACCCTCGTCGCCAACGGGACGAACGGTCCCCTGCTCCAGGTCGGGGGCGACCTCGTCATGACGAACATCGCCAGCCTGACCGTCAATTCCTGTCCGACAAATGGCGGCGCCACGCCTTACTACGGCGCGCTCGTCGGCGTCACCGGCACCGTCATGCTGGCCAGCAACTCGTGGATCTACCCCTGCTCCAATCCCACCAACGGCGGGTCGCCGACCTTCCGCGTCGGCAACCTCAACATCGCCGCGCTCAGCGCGGGCTTCAACGCCGATGCGCGCGGGTACAGCGGCGGCACGTCGAACGGCTATGGTCCCGGGAGGGGGAAAACCACCGGACCCACCAGTACGATGTCGAGCGGCGGCTCCTACGGCGGCCTCGGCGGAACGGGTTACTGGAACACAGCCCAGGGTACTCCGACAACCACATACGGCTCCACGAACGCGCCTTGCGACCCGGGCAGCGGGGCGGGTTGGTACAATACTGGCGTGGGTTGCTCCGGTGGCGGGTTGGTCCGCATCGAGGCCCAGGGCGACGTCACCCTCAACGGAAAGATCACGGCCTGCGGCGGAACCAGCCCCGCGGGCGACTATAAGGGCGGCGGCTCCGGCGGCGGAATCTACATCACCTGCCGAACCCTTAAGGGCACGCAGGGTTTCCTCTCGGCAACAGGCGGGTCCTCCGGCGTCTACAGCCCGATAATCTTATCGGGCGCCGGCGGCGGCGGCCGCATTGCCGTGTGGTCGGCGCTCTCGCTGGCGACGACGGGGACATGGACAATCACGGCGAGCGGTGGCCCCTCAACCAACCCTCCCAGCGTGGGGTCCCGGGGCACCGTCGTGATCGACAGGTCGCCTACGCCGCCCATGATTACCAACACCGCCGCGACGGGCATCACGTTCGACTCGGCGACGCTGAACGCAACCCTGATCACGACCGGCACGGCGCCGTCGTACGTGTCGGTCTACTGGGGCCCGATTGACCAGACGACGAATAAAGACCTCTGGGCCAATACCAACATATTTGCCGGCGCGCAGTCCGAAGGCGCGAACCTGTCGACCAACCTCACCGGCCTCCCCTCCGGCGCCACCTACTGGTACCGGTACTATGCCACGAACGCTCTCGGCGAAACCTGGGCCAGCCCGGCGCAGTCGTTCACGACCATCGCCGGCGTGCCGGTGATTTCGAACGCGACGAGCGGGGCGACCGCCGTCACGCTGACCTCCGCCACGCTCAATGGAAACCTTGTTTCCGTCGGCACGGCCGCGACGAGCCTCAAGGTGTTCTGGGGCCCGGCCGACGGCGGCACGAACTGGGGTGCTTGGGCCAACACGAACTCGTTTTCAGGCACGCAAAGCGCCGGCATCTGGTCGACCAACGTCAGCCTGAGCGCGTCAAACGTCTTCTATTTCTACACCTTCTACGCGACCAATGCGGGCGGCGAGGTCTGGGCCAGTCCCTCCGTGCCGTTTATCGCTGCCAACGTCACGCTCGTGGCGACCGATCCGAACGCGATCGAGAAAGGCGCCAACAACACCGGCACCTTCACGGTCTACCGGCCGGCCTCGGTGACGAACCTGCCGCTCACGGTCAACTACACGGCCAGCGGCACGGCCTCGAACGGTGTCGATTACGCCCTCCTCCCCGGCAGCACGATCATCCCCGCCGGCACGACCAGCAACGACATCACGATTGCGCCGATCTTTGACGGCGTCTACGACATCCCCGACAAACAGGTGACGTTGACCCTTGCGCCGGGGGGCTATGTCGTCGGCACCCCCTCCAGCGGCACGGTGACGATCCAGGATGTCGCCCCGGCCGCAACGAACACCTGGACCGGTATTGGCGACTGGACCAACGCCGCAAACTGGAGCGACGCGCATACGCCCTTCGCCGGTCAGAAAGTCGTCGTCCAAGGCACCGTAACAGTTTCGTCGGCAACGGCGCCTCTCGGCGCAACCGTCATCGCCACCAACAGCATCCTGACCTTCAGCGGCACCAATGCCGTCCTGACCGCGACCGACATCACGATCAGCGGCACGGTCACGCACGTGGCGAACAGCGCTGTCGCAACGAACCAGTTCGGGCAATGGATTCAAGACGGACGGGTCTGTATCGTCTGCACGAACCTGACTGTCGCCGCGGGCGGGCAGATCAACGCCGATTCCCGCGGCTACGCCGGCGGGCTCAACGCCGGGTGCGGACCCGGTGCAGGATCCAAGGGCACAGCAGCGCTTTCCGGCGGCGGCTCGTACGGCGGCGTGGGTGGACTTGCGTTCCGGCCGGACAGCGGCGGGTATCAAGGGTCGGTGACCAACACCTACGGGTCGGCGACCGCGCCGTCGGACCCGGGCAGCGGCGCGGGGGGGTATGGCGCCACGAACGGCGCGGCCGGCGGCGGGCTGATCCGCATCGATGCGAAGGGTACGGTCACACTCAACGGGAAGATTACGGCCAACGGCGGGCGCGGCAGGACTTCGGCCCTGGACGGCGATCCCTCGCCCACCGCCGCCGGCTCCGGCGGCGGGATTTACATCACGTGCGGTCGCCTGGCCGGCTCAAATGGCGTCTTGTCCGCCGTCGGCGGCACTCGCGGTGACTACGGCAGTCCTGCCTGGATTTTCAGCGGCGCCGGCGGCGGCGGCCGGATCGCCGTGTGGTCGATCTTCTCGCAGACGGCAACCGGAACCTGGACGATCTCGGCGAGCGGCGGCGCGGCGGAGAGCAACCTCTGCGCGGGCGCAACGGGCACGGTGGTTTTTGCCAGAACGCCTTCGGTGCCCGTGATTACCAACGCCGCGGCGACAAGCGTCACGTTCGACTCGGCAACGCTGAACGGGACGCTGATCTCGACCGGCACGTCGCCGACCTACGTGTCGGTCTACTGGGGACCGGCGGACAAGGTGACCGACAAGAACGCCTGGGCCAATACGAACGTGTTCCCTGACGCGCAAGCCGAAGGAGCCAATCTGACAACCGACATCACAGGCCTCGACTCCGGCATTACGTATTGGTACCGGTATTACGCCACCAATAGCCTGGGCGAGACTTGGGCCAGCCCCGCGCAGTCCTTCACGACCGTCGCCGGACTGCCGGTGATCTCGAACGCGACGAGCGGCGCGACGGCGGTCACGCTGACGTCCGCCACGCTCAACGGGAACCTGGTTTCCATCGGCACGTCGGCGACCAGCCTGAAGGTGTTCTGGGGGCCGACCGACGGCGGCACGACCTGGGGCGCGTGGGCCAACACGAACAGTTTCGACGGCTATCAAGGCGCAGGAGCGTGGTCCACGAATGTGACTCTGGCGGCCTCGAACACCTATTACTACTACACGTTCTACGCCACGAACAACGGGGGCGAGGTGTGGGCCAGTCCCTCGGTGCCCTTCATCGCCGCCGGCGTGACCGTGACGGCAACGGACCCGAACGCGATCGAAAAAGGCGCCAACAACACCGGCATGTTCACGGTCGAGCGGCCGGCCGCGCTGACCAACTTGCCGCTCACGGTCAACTACACGGCAAGCGGCACGGCCTCCAACGGCGTCGATTATGTCCTTATTCCGAACTCTATAGTGATCCCCGCCGGCGCGACCACGAACACGATCACGATCGTGCCGATCATGGACGGCGTCTACGACGTTCCCGACAAACAGGTGACGCTCACCCTGGCGCCGGGCGCCTACGCCATCGGCACGCCCTCCAGCGACACGGTGACGATCCAGGACGTGGCACCATCCACGGCAAACACCTGGACCGGCACCGGGAACTGGACGAACGCGGCTAACTGGAGCGACGCGATCCCGCCGCTGCCCGGTCAACGCGTGGTGATTCAGGGCACGACCACGCTCGCGACGGCTTCGGTGGCACTGGGACCGGTGACTATCGTCAGCAACTTCACCCTGATCTTCAGCGGCACCAACAGCGTGCTGACCGCAACCGACGTGACGATCAGCGGCACGGTCACGCACGTGGCCAACAGCACCGTCACCACCAACCAGTTTGGGCAATGGGTCGCCGATGCGCGGGTCTGCATTGTCTGCACCAACCTGACAATCGCCGCGAGCGGGAAGATCGACGTGATCGGCAAGGGGTACGGCGGCGGCGGCTCACGCACGAACGGGTTCGGCCCAAGCGGGGGTCTTTTCGTCACCTACGGCATGGGCGCCGGCGGCGGCGGGTACGGCGGCCGGGGCGGCTTCCTGGCGAATCGCGGCACCCAGGCAGTCGCTTACGGCTCCGCCGCACTGCCGACCCAGCCGGGCAGCGGCGGCGGCGGCGATAGCGGCTACTCGGGCGGCGGCGGCGGCGGCTTGGTCTGGCTTGCGGTGGCGGCCAACGCCACCGTGAATGGCGCAATCATCGTCGACGGCGCCAAGGGTGGGCAGATATGCGGCTCGGGTTCGGGCGGGAGCCTGTACCTGAGTGCGCAGACACTGCTCGGGAACGGCAGCATCACGGCCAAAGGTGGCGATGGCGATGCGCAATACGGCAGCGGCGGCGGCGGCGGTCGCCTCGCCCTATACGCTGGAGATGCCTCGGCCTGGGCAGGACGAATCGACGTATCCCCGGGATGGACGCACACGCTCGCGCCGCTGACGCCGGCCCAGGTCGGGACCGTCTACGCCTTGAACACCAGTCTCCTCCGGGAGTCCTTCACCAACCAGCAGTGGCGCCTTTACGGGGTGGTCGCGTGGGCTCCCGGCCAACTGACCGTGTCATCGAACGCCTACCTCTCCTTTGAGGACACGGCCCTCACTCTGACGGTGGGCTCCAATATGACGGTCACCGGCGCGAGTTATCTCGGCCTGGGTGCGGGCATGCTCTCGAATGCGGGCCCGTTCTCGGTCGGCGGCAACCTGGTCGTCCAAGGGGCCAGCACCCTCGCCATCGGCGCCACGAACGCGCTCACGAATGCCGTCGCGTTCTCGGTCGCCGGCAATCTGACGGTCCAGGGGGCAAGCGCCCTCTCCATCGGCGTCGCCAACACGCTGCCACAGACCGCGGCACTGGCCGTGGCCGGCGACATGATGCTGTCGAACGGCGCTTCGCTCACCGTGTATTCGGGGCCGACGAATGGCGCCACCCCCTACGGTTACGGGGCTTTGGTCTCCGTGGTCGGCAACATCCTGCTGGCCAGCAACTCGTGGATCTATCCGTATTCCCATGGGACCAACGGCGGCTCGCCGATCTTCCGCATGCGCGACCTGACCATCCTGACCAATGCCGGGTTCAATGCAAACGGCGCCGGGTTCGCCGGCGGGCTGAGTACCGGCTTCGGGCCGGGTTTCGGATCGAAAGGGGCCGACCTACTTTCCGGCGGCGCCAGCCATGGCGGCCCGGGCGGGCGCGGGTATTGGAGCGCCTATCTCGGGACGGTCGGACCGACAAACGGGTCGATGCAGACGCCGACCTCCCCCGGCAGCGGCGCGGGCGGATACAGCACGGTCCCAGGCGGCGCGGGCGGCGGACTGGTCCGCATCGAAGCCGCCCACCTGTTGACAATCAACGGGACGATCACGGCCAACGGCCAGAACGGAACGGCCACCCCGACCGCCGGCGGCGCGGGCGGCGCGATTTACATTCGGTGCGGAACCCTGGCCGGGGACAGCGCCATCCTCTCCGCCAACGGCGGCAGCTACGGCGATTACGGCAGTTCGATCCTGGCCGGCGCCGGCGGCGGCGGGCGAATCGCGGTCTGGCGGGTCGGCACGACGGCCAACACGAACACCTGGTCGGTCACGGCGAACGGGGGCGCGGGCAAGACCGGGTTCGACCCCGTGGCAGGCGCCGCAGGATCCGTCTTCTGGGGCGCCCTCCCTCCCCCGGGCACGGTCTTTCTGATGCAGTGACAGGACACCGGGATCGGCTGTGGCAGCACCGCACAGGTCGGCACGGTCGCATCTCTGATTTTGGGATGCCTCTTTCTGTAGACGCGGGCGTTGACCGCGTCTTCCCCGCGCCCAACGTGCGCGGCTACAGTTCGGGTGCCAAGGATCGCCGATGCGCCCGGTCGGCCCAATCGTGTTCGGTGTGTGCTTCCGCCGCCGGGAACGGTGTGGTACACTGTTGTTTTTGATTCCGGCTCTGCGGGTTAGGAAGAGGGGGAAAATCATCATGACGGCGAAGCCAACATTCCATCTCAACGCACGGGTCTGTCTCGTCCCGATCGCGATCCTGCTGATGGCGGCAGCGACGCGCACGGCTTCGGCTGTTGTCGCGACGGGCGGCAGCATGACCAATAACGGCACCTACGTTATCCACACGTTCACCAACGCCGGAACGACCAACTTCACCGTCGCGGTCGCCGGCAACGTTGATGTGCTGGTTGTGGCGGGTGGCGGCGGGGGCGGATCCGTGATTGCGGGTGGCGGCGGCGCAGGAGGATTGCTCTACTCCAGCTCGTTTGCGGTCTCCACAGGCGCGACTACGGTTATCGTGGGACTGGGTGGTTTGGGGGCGCCATCAGGCAATTGGATCCAAGGATCTGTTGGCACTAACTCCTCGTTTGGCGCTTTGATTGCCTACGGTGGCGGTGGCGGTGGCGGCTACAACACTTCACCGGGGCTTCCGGGTGGTTCGGGCGGCGGCGGCGGTAATAGTTCCGCGGGCGGAACGAATAGTCCCAGCGGTCAAGGCAAAGCCGGCGGAACGGCCTCGAGCGGGAATGCTGGCGGCGGCGGCGGTGGCGCCGGCTCGGCGGGGACAAACGCCACGAGTGCGATTGCGGGGATGGGCGGCGCCGGGATCTCTAATGGAATTTCGGGTATGGGGGTCTACTACGCCGGAGGTGGTGGCGGCGGCGCACGAAGCGGGAATGCCACTGCAAGCGCCGGTGGGATTGGCGGCGGCGGCATGGGCGCAGCAAGTTCATTAGGGGGATCGAACGGTGTTGCGAATACCGGCGGCGGGGGTGGCGGCGGAGGGTTTAGCGGCTCCTGGGGGCAGGCGGGTGGCAACGGCGGTTCCGGCATCGTGATCGTGCGGTATGCCTCTCCCACGATCGCCAACCTCGCCGCATCGAACGTGACACTCTCGTCAGCGTTCTTCAATGGGAATCTGCTTTCCACAAGCGCCGTGCCGACATCCGTTTTCGTCTATTGGGGCACGAACGATGGTGGTACCGTCGCGTCCGCCTGGGGCAATACGAACCAGTTCCCCGATTATCAACCGCTCGGCGTTCTGACCACGAACGTGACCGGGTTGTCCTCCAATATCACTTATTACTATGCTTTCTGCTCGATGAATTCGGCGGGCACGAACTGGGCCTGGCCTTCTTCCCTTTTCCTGCCGGGGCAGGTTGCCCTTGTCGCGACGACTCCGAATGCCTCGGAAATCGGTCTGGTGCCTGGCACGTTCAGCGTCTCCCGGCCACCCACCGCTACGAATGTGAATCTGGTCGTCTACTACACGCTGGGCGGGACGGCCAGCAACGGCCAAGATTATGCGGCGCTGAACGGAGTGGTGACGATCCCGGCCGGCCAGACGAACGCGGCCATTACCGTGTTGCCGATCTGGGATCAGTTCACCGCGGGCTCGCAGACCGTGCAGGCGGCGCTCGCCCCCGGCCCCTACCTCATCGGGGCGCAGAGCAGCGATGTGGTGACGATTGCCGACTATGCGTCGCCGCTGGGTTGGAGCGGCACAAATAACTGGAATGTCGCCAACAACTGGTCCGGGGGCGTCCTGCCGGGCATGGGCGATGGCGTGGTCATCAGTAACGGCACGGTGGTCCTCAGCAACACGCCTCCCCAGCTTTCCTACATCATCATTACCAACGCCACCCTGGTCTTCACGAACTACAACACGAACACGATGATCTGGCTCCAGGCCTCGAACGTGTTCGTTCGGAATTCGGGCACGATCACCCATAGTCCGAATAGCGCCGTGAGCACCAACAGCGCCGGTCAATGGGTGCCGGACGCCCGGGTGTATATCCTCTGCACGAACCTGGCGGTGGACCTTGGCGGGACGATCGACGTGACCGGCAAGGGTTACGCCGGAGGCGGCGCACACACGAACGGCTTCGGCCCGGGCGGAGGGTTCGGCAACCAACAATGCGGCTTGGCCGGCGGCTACGGTGGGCTCGGCGGCAACGGTGGCAACGGGAGTCGGGTTCAGGGGGCCACGTATGGTTCCGTCACGCTGCCGGCGGATCCAGGCAGCGGCGGCGGCGGCGGCGATGGGAGCGGTGGCGCCAGCGGTAATGGTGGCGGCGCGGTATGGCTGGTGGCTGCGGGCAACGCCACGGTGAACGGCACGATTATCGCCGATGGGACCGGTCCGAATACGGCAAGTTACCAGGGCGGTGGCTCGGGCGGCGGCGTGTATCTGAAAGCGCAGTCGCTGCTGGGCGCCGGCAGCATCATGTCCAGGGGCGGCAATGGAAACCAAGGCTACAGCAGCGGCGGTGGTGGCGGTCGCATCGGCTTGGACCTCGGGGATGCCGCCAACTGGGCCGGGCGGATCGAATTGACGCGGGGATGGACGGGTTCCTCACAGGGAGCGGGAATGCTGCCAGCCCAGGTCGGGACGCTCTATGCCACGAACGTCAGTCTCCTTTCGCAGACCTTCACCAACCAGTGGCGTCTTTTCGGGGTAACCGCGTGGACTCCCGGTCAGTTGACGGTCTCCTCGAACGCCTACCTTTCCTTCGAGGACACGGCCCTCAACCTGACGGTAGCTTCGAATATGACGGTCACCATCGGGAGTTATCTCGGTTTGGGCGCGGGTATGCTCACGAATGCGGGATCGCTCTCGGTCGGCGGTAATCTGATCGTCCAGGGATCAAGCACCCTCGCCGTCGGCAGCACGAACGCGCTCACGAATGCAGTCACGTTCGCGGTCGCCGGCAATGTGACCGTCCAGGGGTCAAGCGCCCTCTCCATCGGAGTCACCAACGTCCTGCCGCAGGCCGCGACGCTGACGGTGGGCGGCGACATGACGCTGTCGAATGGCGCTTCGCTTTCGGTGTACGCGGGGCTGAGCAACGCCGCCACCTACTACGGCGCCCTCGTCACGGTAACCGGCACCATCACGGTGGCCACCAATTCGTGGATCTATCCGTATTCCCAATCGACGAACGGCGGGTCGCCAACCTTCCGCATGCGAGATGTGGCCATCCTGTCAGGCGCCGGCTTCAATGCCGATGCTCGCGGGTTCGGGGGCGGCGTGGCACAAGGCTACGGGCCCGGCGCGGGGAAAAAGGTCGGCTCCATGGCCAGCGGAGCTTCGTACGGTGGCGTCGGGGGCACCGGTTACTGGACGACTGTCCAGAGTTCTCCCACGAACACCTACGGATCCATGACCGCGCCTTCCGACCCAGGCAGTGGCGGCGCCTGGTACAACGCCGGCGTGGGCTGTGCGGGCGGAGGGTTGGTCCGCATAGAAGCCCAGGGCGATGTCACGCTCAACGGCACGATCACGGCGGACGGCGGAGTCAGCCCTAATACTGACTACAAAAGCAGCGGCTCCGGCGGCGGAATCTACGTAACGTGCCGTTTTCTGAAGGGCGCGCAGGGCACGCTCTGTGCAACAGGCGGGGCCACCGGCGCCGCCAGTCAGACGTTCTTGCCGGGCGCGGGCGGTGGCGGGCGTATCGCCGTGTGGTCGGCGCTCGTGCAGGCGACGACGGGAACGTGGACGATCTCGGCGAACGGCGGCACCGCGCCGCTTGCCGTCAGCGCCGGCTCATCGGGCACGATCTTCTTCGCCCGATCGCCTACGCCGCCCCTGATCACCAATACCGCAGCGTCGAGTGTCTCCTTCTTCTCGGCGACGCTGAACGGGACGTTGATCTCGACCGGCACGGCGCCCTCGTATGTCTCGGTCTACTGGGGCCCGACCGACCAGACGACCAACAAGACCCTGTGGGCCAACACAAACGTGTTCATCGGCGCGCAGGCCGAAGGGACGACCCTGACGACGAACGTCACCGGCCTCATCTCCGGCGGCACGTACTACTATCGGTACTATGCCAGCAACAGCCTGGGCGAGGCGTGGGCCAGTCCGGCGCAGTCGTTCACGACCATCGCCGGCGTGCCCGTGATCTCCAACGCCGTGACCGGCGCGACGGGCGTCACGCTGACGTCCGCCACGCTCAATGGAAACCTGGTATCCGCCGGCACGGCAGCAACGAGCCTCAAGGTGTTCTGGGGCCCGACCGACGGCGGCACGACGTGGGGCGCGTGGGCCAATACGAATTCCTTTGCCGGCACCCAGAGCGCGGGCCTCTGGTCGACGAACGTCAGTCTGGGCTCCTCCAACATTTACTACTACTACACGTTCTACGCGACGAACAGCGGAGGCGACGTGTGGGCCAGCCCCTCGGTGCCCTTCATCGCCGCCGGGGTGACGCTGACGGCAACGCAGCCGAACGCGAGGGAGAACGGCGCGAATAACACCGGAGCATTTGCGGTGTACCGGCCGGCGGCCGTCACGAACCTGCCGCTCGCCGTAAACTACGCGATCGACGGCACGGCGGGCAACGGCGTGGACTACCAGCCTCTGTCGGGTTCCGTCGTCATCCCGGCTGGCGCCACGAGCAACACGATCACGATTACGCCGATTATGGACGGCGTTTTCGACAGTCCCGACAAGTGGGTGCGGCTGACCGTGGCACCCGGCGCCTACGTCATCGGCGCGCCTTCCAACGGCACGGTAACGATCCAGGACGTCGCGCCGTCCGCGGTGAACACCTGGACGGGAACCGGCGTCTGGACGAGCGCCGCCAACTGGAGCGACGCCATTCCGCCGCTGCCGGGCCAACGCGCGGTGATTCAGGGCAATGTCACGCTCGCGACGAATACAGCGGCGTTGGGACCGGTGACGGTTCTCACCAACAGCACTCTGATCTTCAGCGGCACCAATGGTGTCCTGACCGCCACCGACGTGACGATCAGCGGCACGGTCACGCACGTGGCCAACAGCGCGATTACCACCAACCAGTTCGGACAGTGGGTCGCCGACGGGCGGGTTACGATTGTCTGCACCAACCTGACCATCGCCGCAGGCGGGAAGATCGACGTCATCGGCAAGGGTTACGGCGGCGGCGGCAACCACACGAACGGCTTCGGACCTGGCGCCGGCCTGTTCTTCAACGTGGGCCAAGGCGCGGGCGGCGGCGGTTATGGTGGACGAGGCGGATTGTGGACGACCCTCCCGACCCAGTCCGTCGCGTACGGCTCTGCCGCGCTGCCGGTTGATCCCGGCAGCGGCGGCGGCGGGGACACCAGTTTCTCCGGCGGCGCCGGCGGCGGCGCCGTGTGGCTTGCGGTCGCGGCCAACGCAACGGTGAATGGCCCGATTTTTGCCGATGGCGCCGCGGGTGGGGATGGCTCCGGCGGCGGCTCGGGCGGGGGTGTCTACCTGAGCGCCCAGACACTGCAGGGGAACAGCAGCATCACCGCCAAAGGCGGGAATGGCACCGCCTCCTACGGCAGCGGCGGCGGCGGCGGCCGAATCGCCGTGTGGGTTGGAGATGCCTCCGGCTGGGTCGGCAGGATTGATGTGAGCCTGGGGTCGACGGTCATGGGCAATTCGCCGACACTGGCACAACTCGGGACCGTCTATGCTTCGAGCACCAGTCTCATTGGGCAGTCATTCAGCAACCAGCAGTGGCGCCTTTACGGGGTGACGGCGTGGAGTCCCAGTCAGTTGACGGTGTCCTCGAACGCCTACCTCTCTTTCGAGGAACCCGTTCTCACTCTGGCCGTAAGCTCCAACATGACGATCTCCAGCGGGAGCTATGTCGGGTTTGGGTCAGGCCTGCTCACCAATGCCTCGCTCACGGTCACCGGCAACCTGTCCGTTTTGGGGTCAAGCAGCTTGTCCCTCGGCAACACCAATATGCCGCTGGCCGCGACGTTGACGGTGGGCGGCGACATGCTGTTGTCGAATAGCGCCTCGTTCAATGTCTACTCGGCGCCAACGAACAGCATCAACACCAACTACTTCGGATCTCTGGTGTCCGTCGGTGGCAGCTTCCTGCTGGCCAGCAATTCCTGGGTCTATCCGTATTCCCATGTGACCAATGGCGGGTCCCCGACATTCAGGGTGCAGAACCTGACCATCATGACCAATGCCGGGTTCAACGCGAACGGCGCCGGTTATGCCGGCGCCGCGAATGCCGGGTTTGGACCGGGCGCTGGAATAAAGGTGAGCGGGACTGCCCCTGGCGCCAGCCATGGCGGCCTGGGCGGACAAGGATACTGGAGCGGCTACTATGGGACGGTAGCCCCTACAAACGGGTCTATGCAGACGCCGAGCGGCCCCGGCAGCGGGGCGTGCGGGTATAACGCAGTGGAGGGCCCGGACGGCAACGGGGGCGGACTGGTCCGAATCGAAGCCAGTAGAAAAGTGACGATCAACGGGACGATCACGGCCAACGGAACGGCTTACCCGACCACCTTCGTGGGTGGCGGTTCGGGCGGCGCGATCTACATTCGCTGCCTCATACTGGCCGGGGACACCGCCATTCTGTCGGCAAATGGCGGCAGTTGCGGCAGACGCAGCAACTTCATTGGCGGCGGCGGCGGCGGCGGGCGAATCGCAATCTGGCGGGGACGGGGACCGGACAACACAAACACCTGGTCGATCACGGTCAGCGGGGGCGCCGGCACGGTGGACTATCCGCTCGTGGCCGGGGCCGACGGGACGATCTTCTGGGGCAGCGTCTCCCCACCGGGCACGGTCTTTCTGATGCAGTAAGCGTTTATCCGAAACCCTGTCTGCCTCCTCTGGGAGCGGCGCGGCTTCCCGCGCCGGCCTGCCCCGAGTGCCATCGAAGGGCCGGAGCCGGAAGCGGCTCCGCTCCGTGTGGCAACAGGCTCTAAAAGGAAACAACTTTTGAACCAAAGCAGAGTTGACGTGCGGGTCGAAAATGGCGGCTTGGCCATCACGGTGCCGGGCTGGAAGCAGTTCAAACTTGGACCCGGTAAGTGCCGGGTTACCCTGGGCGGGAAGATCGTCCCCTTGCGGCTGGCACACGTCGAGGCCCAAAGCGGCCGTACTGTGGTGCGGTGGGCGTCCCCCGCCGTGTCGATCGAGCAGGAACTGATTCAAAAAGAACCGAGCCTGCTCTGCTGGAAAAGCTCGCTGCATTACCACGGTCGCGCACCCTCGACCTTGGACCGCGTGGATCTCTGGTCGACGGCCGGTGTGCGCGCCGCCCGCATCGACCTGGGCCCCAGACCCGAACGGGTCCGAATCCTCGAGAACTCGTCCTATGCCGGGCAGGTGCGGTCCGTCGGCCAGATCCTGACCGGGGCGGACGGACGGAAATCACTGGATTGGCGGACGGGGGCCTTTGCTTCCGAAGCCGTCACGGTGCTCGACGATCGGGTGCTGGAGCAATCGCTCCTGATCGGGTTCGCGACTTTCGACCGCTTTCTCGGCGGCATCTCGGCGGCATCCTCCGCCGCGCAACAACGCCTGGCGGCGGTCCCGGCCAACGTGGATGGCGCGGGAGGGCATGGATCCGACCGCCTGTGGCTGGCGCCGGTTCAGATGCCGCGCGGAGCCCGCTTCACCGAAGCCTGCCTGGGCTTTTCCGGCGGCGCCATTCCGATCGAGTCCGGTCAGACCGTGCCACTGGAGGGTGTGGTCCTGGCCGCCGGGCGCGACCCGTACCGACTGCTCGAACAATACGCGGATGGCGTGGCGCGCCGCCACGCCATCCGCAATCTCCCCAAGCCGTTCGCGAACTGGTGCAGTTGGTATCCATACCGGCTGCGCGTGAGCGAAGCGTTGATGCTGGAAACCGCGCGGCACGCCAAGGCCCGGCACCTCGACGCACTGGGACTCCGTAGCCTGCAAGCGGACCTGGGCTGGGAAAAAGATAACATCCCCACCTATTTCGAGGAGAACGAACGCTTTTCCGGCGGCCTGTCCCGGCTGGCGGCACAGTTGCGCGCGCTGGACTTTGACCTGGGCGTGTGGAAGGGCTTCACCTTCGTGAGCGAGAAGCACCCCATCGCGCGCCAGCACCCCGACTGGCTGGTGCACGGGGCGGACGGGCAGCTCCTGGACGGCGGACGCTGGTTCTGGGAGCCGCATGACCGGATGTTCACTCTCGACATCACGCACCCCGGCGTGCAGGCGTGGCTTTCGGAACAGATCGGCTCGCTTTGGAAGCGCGGGGTCCGGTATCTGAAGTGGGATTTCGGGGGCAACCTTCTCGCCAACGGCCGCCGCCACAACCCGGCGATTGCGTGCTCCGGGGCGATCGAAGGCATGCGGATCGCGGCGACACTCGTCAACAAGGCCATGCACGTGGGCCAGGGCGGACTGGTTCTGAACTGCACCGGCTGCGAGACGGGCTGCCTGGGCTTGTTTCCCCTGATCTACGCCAACTCCGACACCGGCAACACCGGCATCGGCTTCCATCATTTGCGAAACGTCTACACCGCCCTCGGCACGCACCTGTTCAAGAATCAGCGGTGGGGCCTGATCCAGCCCTCGTGCCTGGTGGTGGGCCAGCCCGGGACGATCGAGGAGGCGCGCCTGCGCGCCACGGTCACGTTCTTGACCGCCGGCCACACGGATATTTCCGACGACCTGCCGCGGCTGGCCGAGGATCGCTGGCGGATCCTCCTGGCCACGCTGCCGCCCCTGCCGAAGCCGGCCCGGGCCGTGGACCTGTTTCACCCGGTGCGTATCGGCGTGGAATCGTACGAGGCCCTGTGCAAGGGCGAGCGTGCGCCTGCCCGGGAAACCACCGAACCCCAAGGGGCGACAATCTGGCATGCGTCCGTGAAGGCCGACTGGGATCGCTGGGATCTCGTGGCGGTGCTCAACTGGTTTCAACCTGAACGCGAAGCCTCGGGACACACGGTGCCGATGCGATTCCAGGTCCCCTTCCCCGCCCTGGGGCTGGACCCAGACAAGGATTACTGGGCGCACGAGTTCTGGTCCGGCCAGTTCCTTGGTCGGATTCCGTACCCTATTCGGCCGGCGGGCGCCTATCGGCACCCCGGGGACGCGTCCGCGCTGGCGACGGAATCCGCCCCGGGCGTGCTGAGCCTCGCGTTCCAGGGACCCGCGGTCAAACTGCTGGTGATCCGCCGGCCCCGGCGGCACCCCTGGCCGGTGGCCACTACGTTCCACCAAAGCGGCGGGCTGGACCTGGCCCGCGTCCAGTGGGATGCGCGCCGGCAGACCCTATCGGGCGAACTTCACCGGCCGCCGGGTGAGACGGGAGTGATCGTGCTGGCCGGAATTCCGGCCGGCGCACGCGTCAGGGCGACCGTGAATGGCCGGCCGGTGACCGCCCAGCAATCGGCCAACGGGTCGCTGGCGCTGCCGGTATCCACAGAACGAGACATCACGTCCTGGCGTCTCCGCGCCCCCGCGTGACACTCTAGACCTAGAAAGAATAGAGGAACTACGAAATGCGCGAATTACGCGAAACAAAGCGACTGATAGTCAACAAGCTACGCCGACTGATTCCCTCGCAGAGCGTTGCACCCGATTGGTGCAGCGTTCTGCGAAGATTCGTTGCCTTGTATCACATTGATTGCTAATGCCTTTCGCGATTTTTGCGTGTTTCGTAGTGCCCTTGACTGCTCCTTCTGAGCTAACCAAAACCAAAGAAAAGCAAGTTTGGTCCGCTAGGAACCCCAACCCATGAGCCTGCTCTACAAACCTGACTGGGCGGAAGCCCAAAAGCATTTCGCAGCCTGGTGGCAGGGCAAGAGCCTGGGCCGCCCGGCCCTGGCCATCTGCGCCCCGAGCGACCATCCGCGCTCCTTCCCGCCGCAGCCGCCGGCGTCTCCCGACACCACGCCCGAAGCCTACTACCTCGATGCCGATCGCCGCCTGGACGGGCAGGAATCGTGGATGGCCGGGCGGGCGTTCCTCGGCGAGATGTTCCCCAAGTTCAGCCTGGATCTCGGCCCCGGCAGCCTCGCGCTCTACCTGGGCAGCCGACCCGGGTTCTCCTGGGACACCATCTGGTTCGATCCCTGCCTGGACCCGGAAGATCCCGAAAGCGCGGCGCTGCCGGTCTATGATTCCGAAAACCTCTGGTGGCGCCGCCACCGGGACATGGTGCGCCAGGGGGCGGAGCGGGCGCGCGGCAAATGCTTCATGACCATCCCGGACCTGGTCGAGGGACTCGACATCCTCGCCGCCCTCCGCGGCCCGCAGGAATTACTTTTCGATCTTTATGATCGGCCGGAGTGGGTCCACCGATGGCTGGACCGTCTCGGTGAACTCTATTTCGAGTACTACGACCGGCTCTACGATTTGGTCAAGGACCCGACAGGCGGAAACACCTTCACCGCCTTCCACGTCTGGGCCCCGGGCCGCATGGCCAAGCTGCAGTGCGATTTCAGCTACATGATCGGCCCGGACATGTTCGCGGAGTTTGTGGCCCCTGAACTGACCAAACAGTGTCGGCGGCTGGACTACGCCGTCTATCACCTCGACGGCCCAGCCTGTATCCCGCACGTGCAGCACCTGGTAAAGATCGACCGGCTGAACGCCATCCAGTGGACGCCTGGCGCCGGCCAGCCGGGGTTGGGCGACACCCGCTGGTACGGGCTCTACCACCAGGTGCGCGCCGCCGGCAAGGCGCTGCTTCTGCTTGGCGTGGACATCGAAGACATCCCGCACCTCCTGTGCGAGTTCGGCCCGGATGGGCTCTTCATCATGCCCACTCGCGAGTGCGAGAGCGAAGCAGAGGCCCGCGACCTGCTGAAACGGGCGGAGGACTGGTCCAGGCGCGGCCCGTGAGCGTGGCGGCGATGGCGCGTATGCGGCTCGCGAGGACGCTCGCCCTCCAAAGAAACAAAGGCGTTTTGAATACG
>CAITUY010000059.1 GCA_903895695.1 uncultured bacterium | reverse complement strand
GTCAGCAGCGGATCCGACGCAAGCGAATGGAGAGAACTGAGAACTGATCATTGACACCCCGGGTGGTCCGGGGTAGATCTACGCGTGAGCGCTACGTTTTTGCTCCGCCCCGCGCCACGATTTTGCTCCGCCCGTTACATGCGGGTGCCAACGGTGCGTCTTTTGCCACGCATGGAGTTGTTCTTTTTCCTCCCCCGTCAGCCGACGATGATACTCCCTGCTCAACTCGCCGTCCCGTCGATTTAACGGCGCTGGCGGGGGGAATGCGTGGTCGCATCCGTATTGAATGGCGCGATAATAGGAGCCCACCGTATAGCACGGCCCGGGCTTCTTCTCCGGCCGGCTCTTGCGATTGGTGCCCGGCGCGTTGCCGGAACCCGCCGGCGTGGTCCGAACCTCGTGCAATACAGCCCTGCGCTCGGCGTCGGCTTCCAGCGGCGAGAAGCAATACTCGTTTCCCGGCCGCAGCAGGAACGGCAGGAGCTTCTTCTGGGCTTCAGGACCGATGTAGATATTCCGCTCGTATCCCCGGTGGGCCGTCTTGTGCTCCGATGGCTGGTAGACCCAGATTGGCGCGCTGCGGTCGATATCCTTGGGCTTAAGGATGCAAATCTCCCCCGGCCGCGCCGCCGTCAGAAGCTGTAATTGGATCATTGCCCAGACTTGCCTGCTGACGAATGGTTCCACGGCGTTGACCATTTCCTGAGCCGCCGGCTTGACCGGTTTTCCGTCGGGGGCGTCGCACCGCCCGCTGCGCAAGCCGGCGACGGCCTGGAGGGAATGGTACACCGACCCCGGCACCAGTTCCTGCTCGACGGCCCAGCGGAACATCCTCTTCACACGGCCGGTGCATTGGTTGGCGGTGATCCGCTTCCAGCCACGAGCCACCATCCGCTGACGGAGCACCAGAAGCGCCTTGGGGCCGAAACGAACCGCCGGAGTATCGCCATAAAGTTCGCGCATCATGCCCAGCACGGTACGCATGTGGCCCTGTTCATTGGTCGGCTGGCCGGAGGCATTGACGTAGTACCCTTCCACGTGGGTCATGTACCTACAGACCAGTTCCGTTATCGTCATCTCCTGGCTGGGCTGGGCCAGATGGCGTCCGGTGGCCAACCACTCGGCGATAAGCCGGTCGTACTTGGTCTTCGAGACCGGATCATCGTAGTAGCCCAGGTAAATCATCCGACTGTTGAGCCGGACGTACGCCTGCCCGGTTTTCTTGTGCAGGCAGTAATCGGGGACTTTTCGGGGCGCGGTAAATTTCGCTCGGGGGGCGCTGCCGGACCTTGGGCAACCAACAAATGGGACACTCATCGACCGTCTCCTTAACGTGGAAGTGTGTAGTACTACACACTTCCGGGCCTTGGTTACGGCCGCTCCGCACCTCGTGCGGGTGTACGCAACTTGCGTACTCAGCTATCATTGCATCAAGGGCCAGCGGTGGGAATCGGACCCACAACATCCGCTTTACAAAAGCGGTGCTCTACCATTGAGCTACGCTGGCGAGACAATTATCGCAGACTGCCTCTTGCGTACTGAAGAATCACTGTATCGGGCATATTTCGTTCGATCAAGGCCAATTGACTCGCAGTACTCGCGCGGACTTCAGGAAGCCTCTTGCGGGGCCACTACAAGCCGGCCTGCTTCAGTGCCTTTTGCGGCGAGACGCGATCGTGAATGACGGCCTTGAAGGCTTGCAGGGCTCTGGTCGCCTGGGGGAAACCCCAGACGTTCCTGCCGATGGTCATTCCGGCGGCGCCGCTCTTCATCACGTTATCGGCCAGGACCAGGGCCTCCTGAAGCGTACCGGCCTTGGGTCCGCCGGCGGCCACCACGGGCACGGGGCAGGAGCGCACGATCTGGGTGTAGCTCTTCACGTCGCCGCAGAAAGGAACCTTCACCACGTCCACGCCGCACTCGATCGCGCATCGCACGACCCAGGCGATGTCCTCGGGCTCGAAGGAGATCTCGACCTTTCCATCGGGCAGGAACCGCCGCGGATACACGTGCGAGATCACGGGCATGCCCCACGGGGCGGCCGCGCGAACGAAGTCGGCTGTGCGCTGGAGCTGCTCGCCCTCGGTGTCGCCTCGCAGGAAGCAGGCGCACGCGAACGCGTCGGCCCCGAGGCGGACGGCGTCTTCGGGCGTCGCGAGCGTCGCGCTGGCCGAGTCGTCCGACCGCTGCGCGATGCTCTGCATGATCAGTGGAACCTTGCCCGCATACGGACCCCAGCAGCCCAGGGCCACGCCCTTATGCATGGTCACTGCGTCAGGCCCGCCGGCCATCACCGACTTCAGCGCCGCGCGAAGGTCGCGCAACGCCGGCGGCATGCCCTCGTGATACCCAATGAAATGATCCACCGCCACCGAGCACAACCGGCCCGAGGCGTGACCGAAAATCCGATTCAAACGCACTTGTTTGCCTAACGACATTTCTTCTCCTGTTTTTCCGTCATGTTTGACCCCTCGAATGTACCACGAAGGGCCCATATCTGCCAGTTTGCCGAGGCGAACGCGCGCGGCTAGATGGTCAGTCCTGTCTTGAGCGCCTCGTGGGTGTTGGCGTATTCCCGCACGGGGATGTTTTTGCGGAACGCCTCGGCCGCCTGCTGGAGCGCGAGGACTCCGGCGGCGACTCCCTGCGGATGCTTGGTGATTCCGGTGCCGGCGAGGTACATCGCGCGGTCGCCGAACATCTCCAGCGCCCCGCCGAGGTTCGCCGGCTTCAGGCCGCCCGAGCAGGCGGGCATCATCGCCGGGACCGGACCCATGGGATCGACCATCGCGGCGAACAGGCCTCGCAGGTCCTGCTCGGAGTTGCCCACCAGGTATCCGCCGGGCAGGCCGATGCGGAAGTAGTCGGCGCCCATCAGGCGGGCGAACTTGGCCACCACTTCCATGGACACGCCCTGGTTCTCCGCGCGGCACATCGCCTCCTTGCCGCCGCAATGGCCGTAGATCGGCACGTCGTTGGGGATCTGCTGACGCAGCAGCAGCAGGCTGTGGAATCCGGCGGCGAACATGTTCACCATCAGGGCCGAGGCGCCCAGTTCCAACGCGGCGTGGGCGTTGGCGACGACCTGGTCCGGGCCGGTCGTGACGTGCGGAGCGTAGAGGCACCGCTTGCCGGATTTGTCCTGTCCGGCTTTCATGGCCTCGACGACGGCCCGCACACGAGGCGCCAGCGGACAGTACGGGGCGTTGGTCATCTTTTCGTCGTCTTTGATGAACCGCATTCCGCCGGCGGCGGCCTGTCCGCAAAGGTGCGCGACCTGGGCCGGGGTCAGTCCCGCCGTCGGCTTGACGATGGTTCCGACGATCAGTTCGTCCGCGGCCGCGCCCAGCCACTTGCGCGTGCCCGGGGCGCCCCATCGCGGGCCGGGGAATATCGCCAGCGCTTTGTCCGGCAGCGAGAAGTCCAGCAGCTTGCTCTTCTCGTACTCCAGCCAGGCCATGCTCGCCCCACCGATCATCGAGAGGTACATGCTGGCGAATGCGCTGGAGGCGTTGTCCCAGTTGAGGTTCTCCAGCGGCAGGCCAAGCTGCACGACACCCACACCCGGCCGCTCTTCCTTGACGTCCAGCACGCGCCCGGTGCAGCGGCGCAGCATGGGCGAGTCCTTGTCGCTTGCCCCGCCGGTGGTCTCGATATCGGCCAACATGCGACCCAATTTGCTCAGCGAGTGCTTGGTCGAGGAAAGATAGATCGACATCACCAGGCAGTCGTCAACAATCATCGTTTTCAATTTGAAGCTCCTGTGGTGGCATGGCGACGTTGTTTGTCGCCATGTCTTGGTCCTGCGGGCATCACATGGCGACAAACAACG
>CAITUY010000058.1 GCA_903895695.1 uncultured bacterium | reverse complement strand
CTCTTGTTCCGACGCCGAGACCTCAACCCTGCGCGTAGGCTTCATGCCCAGAGTAGAACAAATAAGCCCGCGCATGTCCCGCCTTTTCTTCTATCCCGCTCTCCTCTCGCTTCTTATGCCTCCAGCCGCATCCGCCCTACCCCTTCGCTTTCGGCTTGTTCGTGGCGCCCTCCTCCTCCAAAATTGAGGCGTTTCATGCATGCAATGGAGAGCTGAGTCATGACGAAGCCTGCGACGTGGAATCCACTGACCGACTGGAAGCCCGTGCCTATCGACTGGGTCAAGGTCAACATCAAGCCCGAGGATCTGCGCCGCTTCACCCAGCGCAGCAATATCAAAGGACTCTGCCAGTCACTGGGCTACCTCCTTCTGCTCACGACCACGGGGAGCCTGGCTTACTTCGCCTTCGCCCGCGGGCATTGGGTATACCTTCTCTTGGCCCTTTACTGTCATGGAACGTTCTACTCACGGTTCGGCGATGCGTTGCATGAGCTGAGCCACAACACCGTGTTCAACAGCCGGTTCCTGAATGTCGGCATGACGGCGTTGTACGGGTGGCTGTTCTGGCCTTGGAATCCGCATCTTTACCGCCTGAGCCACCAGGGGTATCACCACCGATACACGCTCCACCAGGGGAGTGATGGCGAGGATGTCCCTAACTACGTGCAGCTCAATGTCCGCCTGATCCGCGACCTGTTCTTCCGCGTTATCCAGTTCAGGGAACTGGCAATCAACCTGGCGCGCCTGTTTACGTTGAGGCCCACAAGCAAGGGGTGGCGCGGGCGCGGGTTCGAACTCGACACCTGGGAGCAATTCGTTCTGAAGAACGCCGGCGATAGGAACCGGCGGCAAGTCTACCGCTTCGGCTTGGTTTGTCTCGTCGGTCACGTTGTCTTCGTCGGGCTCTGCCTGAGTCTGGGCCTGTGGCTTCTGCCCGTGCTGATCACCTTTGCGCCTTTTTATGGCGCCGGCTTCCTGGGGTTCGTGGCCGGCGTCCACCAGCACACCGCCTGCGAGCCCAATTGTCCGGACTTCAGGGTGAGTTGCGGCGATGCGATTCTCGATCCGTTCAGTTCCTTTCTGTACTGGCACATGGAGTTCCACATCGAACACCACATGTTCGCCGCCATACCCTGTTACAACCTGAAAGCCTTCAGCCGGTTCGCGGCCGATCAACTCCCGCCCAAAGAGTATGCGATACCCCGTCTCCTCAGGCTGAACCGGGTCTGCGCGGAGAAGTATGGAAGTTGGCAGAACTGGCGCGATCACTTCGGCCTCTATAAGGGCTTCTGAGCTGGTCCTTCGCCCTCGACGCCTGATAGCAGCCCGTTGAAGAGGTTTCCTGGTCGTCGCACAGACGGTCGGCGAGGCCGCCGACCCTCCCGATATACGGGCAAACACATGACGTCAGACTAGGGAGGGACGCCGGCCTCGGCGTCCGTTGGGGTCTTCACCGGACTAATAACCGGCGCGTCGGGCGAGACCCTACAACCCCCACTCTCTGCGGCCCGGAAACACGAGAAAGGCGGTACTTGACGCGGGGCAACCGATTTGTGATCATGTAACGCCTTTTTTGTGTACCAGTGTCGTGCGACCAAGCCTTCAGGTCGACGGGCAGTCATCCGGACCGTTATGGAACCGGGAGGCTGAATCGGCCGAAGCGCGGGGGGTGGGAGGAATCTGCCTCGTAACGGAACTGGAACACTCAAGGTTATACACGTGAGCGATATCAAAGGGAGCGATCTGACGGTCTTGGTACCGGCCTATAACGAGGCCAGTACTATTGCCGACACCATCCGCAGTCTGAAGGAACAAACCCTTCCGGCCACGGAAGTCATCGTCATCGATGATTGCTCCACGGATAACACCTCCGAAATCGCCCGCTCTTTCGGCGTGACCGTGGTCCGGCCGCCCAAGAACACCGGCACCAAGGCCGGGGCCCAGAACTTCGGGCTGGCGCTCGTGAAGACCCAGTACACGATGGCCATCGACGCCGATACGACCCTGGCGCCCGACGCGATCGAGAAGCTCATCCCCGCCGTTCACGACCCCAAGATCTGCGCCGCCTGCGGCATGGTCCTGCCCCGCTACGTGCGCACCGTCTGGGAACGCGGGCGCTACATCGAATACCTGTTCGCCTTCTCGTTCTACAAACCGATCCAGGACTACTACGACCGGCCCTTGATTTCGTCGGGGTGCTTCTCGGTCTACCACACGTCCGCCCTGAAGGCGAATGGCGGCTGGCAGACGCGCACCATGGCCGAAGACATGGACCTGACGTGGAGTTTCTACCATGACGGCTACGGCGTGCGCTTCCTGCCCGAGGCCGTCTGCTACCCGGTCGAGCCCCACGACTTCAAGTTCATGAGCAAGCAGCTCCGGCGTTGGTCGCACGGGTTCGTCCAGAATGTCCGCCTGCACTGGCGCGATGTCGTGCACATTCCCATGCTCCGGTCGGCCATCGCCGTGGTGCTCTGGGATGCCGTCGTGGCCACCCTCGCCTACCTTGTCCTGTTCCCCGTGCTGGCCGTGTTGGTCAGCCCCTACTTCCTCCTCTGGTACCTGATCGACGGGCCGGCGGTGGCGTTTCCCGTCCTGCTTCAGGCGGCCCGCCGCAACGAGTTCCAGAAGGCGCTGGCGAGCATGCCCAGCTTCTTCGTCCTCCGCACCGTGAACAGCTACTTCATGCTCGAGGCTTTGTGGTCGGAAGTGGTACTGGGGAAAACTTTGAAGGTATACGAGAAAGGACATTAGGTTATGGTCGCTGGAATTCCGGGTACGAGTATAAGCGGTTTGTATTACATCTTGCTGGCATTCCTGATGCCGGTCAAAGAGGCGTATCTGTCGTGCAACGGCCGCAGCTCCGTGAAGCGCTGGTTCAACGTGGCACTGCAGATGGTCAACGCGGCCGGCATCATCGGCTGCATCTTCGGCACCGGCTGGGTGCTTAGCTACGTCATCCGCAAGAGCCAGTTGATGATGCACGGGCAGATCCCGCAGCAGGTCAGCAGCCTCATGTCGCTGACGAGCGCCTGTGCGGCGCTGGCCATCCTCGCGGTGGTTTTGCTGGTCGTGCTGGGCATGAGTCTGGTTATGCCCAAGCGCCCCTCGCGCATTCGCGAGTAGCCGGCCTGTTAATAGCCCGGCTCGCGCCCGTCAGGTCATGGCGCCTCCCGTATTGACGCGCACTCTCTAACGCTGCGCCTGTAGCCTAATGGACAAGGCATCTGACTTCGGATCAGAAGATTGCAGGTTCGAGTCCTGCCAGGCGCGCCACGCAGAACCCCTGATAACTCCTAAAACTCCCAATAAATAAGGGGTTTCTGTGCATTCCGGCCGGCTTCCTTCCGTACTCAGATACCCTTTGGGACTTGCTGGGGCCGTTCCTATTCCCGGCACATACCCGTCACACCGCCCATTGAAAAACATTCACGATTCGCCAGAAGGCCCCAGGCGGGCAGACCGGCGGCGGGGATGGGAGAACACGCGCGGGGCTCAGGGCGGGCCGTGGCGCGGCGGCGGGCGGGGATGTCGGGCAAGGAAACGCCTTGTTGCCGATCATGCCGTCTCCGCGGGTACCTCTCGCAATCGGTTTCCTGCGATTCGCTTGGCCCACCCCGCTCTCAGGCTTTGTTCGGCGTTCGTCTCATGGGGCAAGGCGACGGCTGGTGGCGGGGTGGAATCAGCCCCGGTAGGGTGGGTTTACCCCGCCTGCTTTGCCAATCTGCCGGATCCGTTCGCGGGTGACGTTGTGGCGCTCGCCCAATTCGCTCAGGGTAGCCTCGCCCTTGCGGAGTTCCTCGACGATCAGGCGATTGCGCCGGATAGTCTCCCGGTGTCGGCGCGCGCGGTCGGCTGTGTTCATGGCGGCAGAGTATCAGGCGGTATACAGAACGCCGGCGGTGACTCGACGCGCGGCGGGTCCTGACAGGGCGTGGTTGGATCGTGGCGGGGCGCCACCTCTCATCGGACTTTCGAGCGTTGTCGCATCTCCGTTGGCTGACGGCCACCAACGGCGGGTAATGGAATCGGGATGACATACCATGGCCCGCCGATCTCTTTCGCGGTCGCATTCGCCTCCGTAATCGCCGCGTTGCACCTGTCTACCCTTCCCCCGTAATCCTGATAGATGGCATTGTACTGGGCGACGAGTACGTTCTTGTTCTGCACCCAGCCATTGTATTGACCCAGTTCGCGACAGTATTGGCCGTATTGATCCTCCGGAATCCCATCCGGGTAACTGTTTTCGTACCGCTGGAGTATGGGTTTGGTGCGGTCAATGGCCTCTTGGGATCGACTGATTTGAGCGTCGAGACCTTTCATCTGCGCTTCCTGCCTGCCAAGGTCCTGCTTCATCAAGTCTATCTGTGATTTCAGGCCGTCCAGTTTCTCCTGGTCGTTATGGTGCCAGATTCTATGTCCCCCAATGGAAAGCAGATTGATGGCCCCGAAGACAACAACGATGCCGATGATCGACACGACGAAGTTGCGAACTCCGGGCGGCAAGCGGTACAGAAGTGATGTGATGCCAGTGCCGCGCCGTCCAGTTCTTTGCTGAGGCGGCAACTGTGTGGGCATGGTGAGAGGACTCGCAGTTCCCGCATTTGGAACCGCACCATGAGGCACGGCAGTTGACGGCATTGCCGGCTCAGCAAGCACCGGGGGCGGCACGGATGGCGGCGTTTCTTCCATCACTTGCTTGAATGGCTTCCACGTATCGAAACCGGCGGACCAGACCAGTGCTTCGTCGTTGAGTTTGCCGGCCACCCGTAGCGCAAGTAATGACTCTCGTGACACTGGGCCTTCACGATCCGCCCCGATAGCGAAGAACCACTTCTCGTGGTTACGCAATGACGGTGGAACGGTCGGCGCCGGAATGGAATCAGTGTGGGTTGGTATCGCGCGTTTCACCGCGCGGTCATTCTGTTTGTCTCTGTACCAGTTGAACAACCCGTAGAGAACAAAACAAGGGATCAGGCACAGCGCCTTGAGAAAGAGGTCCCACCCGCCTAAAGATACCAGAACGACACACAGGCCCGCGTAAAGCAGGAGAACAAGGCCAGTGGTCCTCAAAGGCCGTGATTTCACCACGGGCTGAGGTGGCGGCGGAATAGCGGGCATGCCTTTGCCTGCGGCATACAGTCTGGGTACGGGCGCCTTTCTCGCCTTGAGTTGACTGCCAGTGGCACTGACTGAACGTTGGCGGGCCTGCTCGACGCCGCGGGCAGGAGTTGCCGCGACTGCCGCATTGAGCGGCTCAGGGGGGACGCTGACGGGGCGGGGGGCGCCGGCCGTGCCGATGGGCTGTGGCGTGGCCGGCTGTTGGGGATGCGGTTTTGGTTGTGCCCTTGCATTCCGTAACAGGTAAGGAAGAAGCACCAAGGTCAAGACAATGCCGCCGATGATGATGTAACCAACGACCAGCGCGGCGGTGTCCTTACTCAACAACGCAAGGTTCTCTTTCGCTGCGGCATTCCCCTGCGCGGCGGCTTTCTGCCACCACTGCCCGGCCTCGACGGCATTCTTGGGCGTGCCATTGCCATTCCAATACAGGCAACCAAGACGGTTCTGCGCTTCCGCGTTGCCCTGTTCGGCAGCTCTCCTGTACCACTTCGCGGCATCAGTGTAGTTCTGAGGCACACCCTTGCCGGTTTCAAACATCCAGCCCACGTAGTTTTGTGCCTGGGCATTCCCCTGCACGGCTTGCGTCCAGTTGTCACGCTCAGCGTCCGACAGCCCGGCCGGCGCGACGGGCGTGAAGTCTTCCCAAGGTTCCGCAACTGGAGTTAGGCCCGGTGGAAGAGGCGGCGGGGATGCCGACTTTTGATCGAGATAGACGATCCCATGCGGCTCCGTCTTCCCCGTCGGCAGGGGCGCAACTGCTGTGCCGTCAAACGGCAGTGCCGGCGTACCATCAGCGGCGCGAAGCGTAGCCGTTTCAAGGTAGTTGATATCGTCGCCTGATAGACATTGTCGGGCCAACTTTTTGAATGTTTTCGCGCCTGTTTTGCCGTTCTCGGTGCCCACGACCTTCACGACGATCCAATCGCCGACGCTGGTCTTTCCAATGTAGGTTCCCGCCAGACTGCGAACGCTGCCACTCGTGAGGGTCCACGTACGTCTCAATACGTCCGGTCGCGCCACCCACGACAGAATGCAAGTCTGTTGGCCGCCCACTGTCAGCCAGCAAGCGCCATCGGGACCGTGCCAGTAGTGCTCACCGTCACGCATCGCCTTAGCATAGGTCTCGTCGTCGAAGACATCGGCTTTCGCTGGGGTGAGGAATGCGGGGTGCAGCATTGTCACCAGCAACCCGAGAAGGCACTTTCGGACGAGTCGCATGTTACCCTCCATCGGCGAAAAGCCAGCCCCGAAAAAAGAGCGGGGCGCGGACTCCAAGCTCATGCCTCTTCCGGGGGACCGCGAAGCCCCACCTACGAAACACGAGACAAGGAGCCGCGCCCCATGTGGGGCGCGTTCCCGTGAGTCTCGCTTCGTAGGAAGAAAATTCGCGGTTTTCGGAAGAAGCGATTCTGCGCGTTAACGCACTAAATTGTAGTCAGGTCACATATTCGTCGTCGTCCGGTTCTCCTCGGTGTCCGGCGGTGCCTGAGTCGGCAACCCGGACAACATGCGAACGCTACTTCCCGGGTCGCAGGGTGTCAACGGGTAACGCGGGGGTTCATTCGCAGAAGTACCGATCACCCGCTTGACCCACTCCCGGCGGTAGGCGGCGCAGGGGGCTCGCGGCCGTGACGCCGGCACGAGGCGGGAGATAGACAGCCACGTCACTGCCTGACAACGGACGGCCTCACAGGCACTTCTGTTCGAGTTCGCCGCAGATCAGGATGACAGGTTTGGCCGGACTCGTGACCCGATAAACGGCATCAACGGCCTCTTTCTCCGTGGCGTACGTCTCTTTCTTGGTGGCAAAGGCGGTCGGATCAGGCACCGCAACCCACTCGCCATTGACAAGCCGTTCCTCCACACCGTTCCTGCTGCCTGTGACAAGCCACCCCTCGCAGAATCGCCCTGGCGCCATCACAATGATGAATCCGTGCGCCTTTGGCTTTGGCATCAAGAGTCTTTCGAGACGGGCCAGTCGTGACTTTTGCATGGCGTGTTCCTCCGGGTGTTCGTTACCCGCCTCTCGGGGCCGGTCATTCCATCCGGACGAACGGCGCCCGCGGAACGGACGTGCTTTCTCCCTGTCGGAGCGCCCAGGACGTGCGGGGCCGGGGTACGGTGCGCACTTCCCACACAATCGGTTGAATCCTCGTTCCACGTTCCGCCTCAATGGCGGCAACGGCGGCGTCTACAGTGGGAAACGATCGGCCGGCGGCGATGACCGTTTCTTGTCCTGCCTTTTGGACCATGAAACAGGCGGCGCCTTCGGGGACGTCCGGGATACGCTTCTCCAGCCTTTGGATTCGTGATGCCGCTCTCATGTTGTTCCACCCTGTTGTGTTCGCTCCTCCAAGGCCTTCAGTCGCGTCTCGATGTCTTGGCGTTCATGGATCTCAAGGGCACAGTCGAGTGCCACGCGGACGGCCCCCAGGCGCGTGCGGGCATCGTTCTTCGCGTGAAGCAGGTCGTTCAAGGCATCCACGGCCTTCCCCGACAAGTTCTTGAGCCGGCTCAGGGTCTCGGCGAAGACTTCGGCCCGGCGGCGGGCCAGTTCGGCTCTGAAGGTCGGGGTTGCCAGCCAGGCGTAGAGTTGTGTTCGACTCACGCCGGCGGTTCGGGCGGCCCCCTCCACGGTGGCACTCACCAGCAAGGCGGCAATCGCCCTGCACTGGCGCGCGGTCAGTGCCTCGCATTCTGTGCGGTTCTGTTCAGTTTTGTTCATGGTGGTATCGTTCATGGTGGTTGTCCTTTCCTTGCGCCCGTCACCCCGGGTCGATCAGCCAGCCCGTGGCGGTTAGCCTTTCGGCCGTCTCGATCTCGACGCGGTTCTCTGGCGTTAGGGGCCAGGCGAATCACCAGTCGCCCCCCTTGGAGTGCAGCCGTACTGCCGTCAGGCATCCGTATGGAGAGCACCCTTGCGTTGGGGTGTGGATTCTGGTGCGCAAGGCTATGCGCGGCCTTCAGATACGAACGCAAGACAGGTAACTCCCGCCGTACACGTCGCTGTGTTGCTCGGAAGCGTCGCCGGAAAGTCGTGTCCCAGCGAAGCCATGCGTTGACGTGGTGCCAAGTCACACCGGACAACTGGCAGGCGCGCCTGACGCGGCGGCATTTCGCGTATTTGCTCAGGAAGCCTTGCTTCATGGCCTGTTGAACCAGTGGACATGCTCGCGCGCGCGCGCATTTAGGTGCCGGGAAACTCATCGTTGAAGGCACAGGCTTCCTCGAAGTGTGTTGGTATCGGCTTGGGCTGCTTGTGCGGTGTTGCCGGACCGGGCAGGCGCTCAGGGCGGTTTGTGCCTCAAAGGTCATCGGCGTGCCTCCGTTGGGTTCACGTAGAGCAACGTCTGCCATTTCGCTTTCTCCGCGCGATAGTGACCGGGTAGACGGGATAGTCGCGACGGGTTACGACATGCACGATCCGCCCCCAGGGCGGTGAATACGCCGTCCGGACCGTAGAACCGCGTGCCGACTTCAACGTCCCATGCCGCGCGGTCGGCCAGGTTGACGCGTACCCAGGCGTGCAACGACTTCCCGCCGCTGTCGAGTAGGACCGCAACGTCAAGAAGTCCGCCATGGATGATGGAATACCAGAACGCGAATTGTTCCGGCTTGGGTAGGGTGTCGAACTCGACAACGGCATACCGGAAGGCACAGACAGCCGCGTCACAACGGAATGAGCGCTTGCCGTCGCCGATCTCATGGGCCTGCCCGTCAACCGGGTTTGGCATGATGTTGGGCCAGGGCGCCGCTTGGCGGCCTTCGATCATTCCCCGCCATGCTGACACTGGTTTGACTTCACGGCCGTACTGATCGCCAACGTAGACGTGCTCGGCGGCATCGTAGAGCGACAGGACCATCAGCGCGTCACGATAACCAGGCGCATGGTCAAAGCGGATTGGTGAGAGTTCCGAAATATCGGCCGGCCCGGCACCGTCGCCCGTGCGAATCAACTTCGTTCGCGTCGCCTGCCCATCAATGATGGGCCTCGCCACTTGGCGGCGTGCTGGTCGGTAGCCGGTGGCGGTGGCGCCGGGAGTCACTTCCCGCCGGGCTTTGGTGATTGCGTCCATGATCTCACGGTCAGGCACTTGACGGGTGCCGGGGGGGATGCTGGCGCGAATGTCTGCGAGGATCTCGGTATCGGAAAGGCCGGCCATGATGCCGACATTCGCGACGCCAAGCAAAGCGGCATGGCAACCGGCGCCGGGGGCTGGTATCCGGTGGAGTGCCGCCTGATACCGCTCACCTGTAGAGTTCATTGTGGCCGCCTCACGTTAGAGTTAGAGGTGGTGCGCCCTATAAGGCGCGCAACCACTCTAAACTCTTGAACCGTTAGAGGTGTTGCTTTCATGGGTCTAACCGTTCTAACGGGTCTATTCAGGGAAGGTGCGTTGACGGAGTTTCTTGATCTGGTCGGGCGTGCCTATCCACGCCTCGTGCCGGCCACGCCCCCGGTCGTGTAGTTCTTCGAGGTGTCCTCCCCCAACCAGGACCTTGAACAACTCCCTGCCGCGTGCCTGCGTATTGGCTAGCCGTTCCAGTTTGCCCCTGAAGATGGTCACGTCCATCGGCTTGTCTTTCACCAGGGCGACGGCGCTGTCCACGAGTTCGGTCACGTCGGGGCGACCGGGCGACGCTCCCGCCCTACGCTGGGGTTGCCGTAGCCGCTGGGGGTCAAGCCCGCCGTCCCGGACCATAAGCGGGAATTGCCACCGAATCACAAAAGGCGGAGTCGGTGGGAAGTTCCTGAGCGTCATCTCGACGGAGAAAGCACCGGCTGTCTCGTGCGGCGTGGCGACAATGATGCTATCCGGGTCGCGTGCCCAAACGCCACTCCCTGAAATGCGGTCAATGCTTTCCTTGCCGCTGGCGTTGCCTTTGGCGAAATGAGCCCCGAATGCGACGCCCGCCCCGGTCTGGACGGCAACGGCTTCGAGTTCGGCGCATACGCGGCCGATGTCGCCAGCGCTGTTTTCGTCGCGTCCATCCAGGGTCTTATAGATGGGGTCCGGTATTATCAGGTCGTATCCTTCACCCTCGATCCGCCGGAGCAGTTCCGGCAGCAACGTGGCGAGAGGGCAGCCGTGGCCACGCAAGTTCCACAGGTGTAAGGTCGCGGGGATCTCTATGCACTTCGCTGTGGCAATCACACCCAACCGGTATTGAACGCCAAACTCTTGAAGCTCGAAATTCAGGTATAGCACGCGGCCGCGATGGGTGTTGAACCCCAACCAGGGTGCGCCGTTCGCCACGGATAAGCCGAGGTCCATCAGTGTCCACGTCTTTAACGCCTTGCTCGGGCCACCATAGACGGCTTTTGAGCCCTTGTGCATCACGCCAGCCACGATCTCAGGCGGGGTCACGATCTTGGTCGCCATGAATGTCACGGCATCCACGATGGGCGGTCGCGTCCCGCCCTCGTTCGCGTTGTCGATCAGCCGGGTCAGAGGACCGCCAACCGCTCCCAGTGCCATCGTCTTGACGGCGGAGTCAGGCCCTTTCGTGGCAGTGGCGCTCACTGGATACCGCCCCATATCGCCAGCCCCAGCGCCGCCAGGACCATCAGGACCGGGCCGCCCCATGTCGCGAGGAAACGGAGGGCAGCGCTCACCAGGTTCACGGCCGGGCCTCCCCGGTGGCGATCAATGCCTCAATATCGGCCGCCCTGAATCCGGCCGACCTGCCGCGGCCAGGGAATCGGACCTTCTGCAGGACGCCTTGCACCGCCAGTTTGTCGATGCTGCGGAGAGAAAGACTCAGCCGGCGGGCCACTTCGGTACGGCGCAGAATGCGGGCGCCGGGGGTCTCGCTGGCGGTTGTGGTCGGCTGGCGGAGTAGCGCAACCAGGCGGTTGCGGTCGGCTGGCGTGACTGTGGGGTCAGCGCGGAGGATTGCGGTTGCGGCGTCAAGGGTTGTAGCGAGCATAGCCTGTCTCCTGAAATCTCGGCACAGGAAACAAGAAGCGCCGTGCCGAGTATTCTCGGTAACGGCGCTGGCTGCTCACTTAAGCGCTCTCGCTCGATAACCTATCTACACATAATTCTTGCCTATTCCGCATTTGGCGTCAACGGTCTTTTTCATTCGGCCCTCAATTCGATGCACTGAGCATGCAGGCGAATCGTTGTCCAACAACCAGAATATCGGCAGGACTTCCGCCGGGGATCAGCCGGCGACACACTGCTACTGTACCAAAACGGTCAACTGTTCCTTGGCGGCCTTCCACGTCTTGCCGTTCAGTCCCTCGACAATGGCGCGGACCTGGGCCTTGAACGTCGCCAGCGGGTCGGCCGCCGGCAGGGCCTTGACGGGCTCGCCGGTCATGTACGGCAGGGCGTTTACGGCGGAGCAAGCTGCGGCCTCGCTCGTATGGGTGTAGTGCCGCGTCATGGCGGGGTTGCTGTGCCCCACGATTGACTCGACGACCGAAAGGGGGGCTCCAGATTCCCGGCACAGGCTGACGAACGAATGCCGTAGGGAGTGAAAACCGACCGAGACAAGTGCCCTCTGCCGCGGCGCCCCGGTCTCACGCGTCGTCTCGATCTCACACTCCTTGAAATGGTCCTGCACGAGTTCCTTCACAACCGATCGGTCCTTGGCGTACTGCTCGGCAGTGCCGGGCAAGACGAATCCGGTACGGTTTGCCTCGGGGGTCTCTGCCAGCATGGCGCGCAATGCGGGGTGCATGGGAATTGTCATGGGCTTGCCGGAACGGCGGGCGGTCTTCATCGGTACTCGCGTGATGACGCCTCGGGCAACGTCCGCTTCGCACCACCGCAGCGTAGCGCAGTCACCGAAGCGCATACCCGTGTAGATGCCCAGTGCCAGAAGGATCCTCAGGTCGCCCGTGGCGGCAGCGCTCACCTTACGGAGTTCGGCAATCGTGAGTTCGCGTCGGCCGTGTCCGTTCAACCGCTTCCGCTTCACGGTTCCCCACGGGTTGTCGATGATCCGGCCCTTTTCCGCCAGCACGCGCCACATCAGACGCAAGAAACCGACGTGCTGGTTGAACGTGGACGGCGTAGCGCCCTCGCCTGTCAGGTGCATGGCGTACAAGTTCGCGAGTTCGCGCGATACGCTCCGCATGGCCTTTAGGTCGGGGTGCTCTTTTTCGGCCCACTTGCGAAAACGCCAGTATTCCGCCTCGTACTGCCGTAAGGTCGCCGGGCCACTGTCCGGCCGCTCGGGTGACTCGACATAGGCGGACCATGCTTGCGCTATCGACAATGGCGGGTTTGTGGCGTCGTCGATCCCCGCCATGACGACCGCTTCACGGTCAACGCGGGACTGGAGTTGCGCCAGGGCCTCGACTTTGGTTTTCTGCCTGAACGGGGCGAGGATCGTCTCGGCCGCCGCCGTGGCCTTGCGTAGGTTGCGAAACCCCGTGGACTTCCGATAGTCCTTGCCGTCGTACTGCCATCGGACCAGATACACCCCACCCCGCTTGAACAGTCTGCCTTGTGTGCGTCTCATGGCGTGCCCTTTCGTTCTTGTTGGGCCTCATCATGGCGCTTTTCTGGTGACCGCGCAAGCAATATCCCGGCATATAACCGTCACACACTTCAATATTAGGCGTATTTCGTTATGTTATACCGACTTCGGATCAGAAGATTGCAGGTTCGAGTCCTGCCAGGCGCGCCACGCAGCAGAGTTCGCGGTAGCGAACACGCTGCGTGGCAGTCATATAACCCATCACCGTTAGTCGACTAGCGATTCGAGGTTGGCCGCGCGCAACTGCCGGTCAACGGAGGTCTGGATTGTGCCGATCACGCGGTGGACCCGGCAGGTGCCGGCCCGGCGACACGCGCCCGGTGTGGCAACGCACTGGCTTAGCCGCGTCCCGGCGGGTCCCATGATCTCAAGGATATCATACAGCGTGATGCGTCCGGCCGGCCGCGCCAGCTCCAAGCCCCCACCCTTGCCGCGGCGGCTCGTCAGAAGCCGTCCCGCCACCATGCGCTTCACCAGCTTGCGCAAAAAACGGTAGGGAATGTCCATTTCTTCGGCAATCGCCACCGACGATTCCCCGCCCTGCCCCGCGCGTTCACGCCGCGCCAGCAGCAGCAACACCCGAATCCCGTAATCTGCTTCCCGTGTGATCATACCGTTATTTGATACGCAATTGGTAGCATTTGACCTGCCGCCTGGCAAGGGCCAACTAAGGAAGACAACGATCTACCGCACGATCGGGACGAAGAAGAGATGTACCTTGACGCCGGCTGCTGAGCGTTCGTAGCGGAACACGCGCCACAGGAACGAGAACGCGTGTGAGCCATCGGCTGCCCGGTCATACGTCAGACCCGGGAACATGTCGACGCCCACGTCCCCGTTCAGGCGCTCGTAGTGCCAGACGCGCCAAAGCACACGGTGACGCGTGTAGTCTTCGGCGACCTTCTCTCCTTGGGCCGGCGTGACACGATGCCGCCAGTCGTAGAGCAGGCCCAGGATCCAGGCGCCGGCGTCCTCGCGCCCACCCTCGACGTCGCGCGAGTGCATCCAGAACGGGAAGAACCCCGACCGCACTTGGGCCAGCGTTTTCCCGGCAGCCCCGTCCGTCCGCGGCTCGATCGTGTTCCGGTACCAAATGCTCGGCAGACACCAAAACGTCTTCCCGCGCTCGGCCGCAACGAGGTTCGTTCCCGCCGCAGGCGGGGCCCGGCCGTAGTTATCGGGCATGAAACAGCGGCGCCACCACCCACACCGACCCCGATCCGTCGCCCCGCGCGCGACCGCCCGACAGCAACGGATAGATCGTCATCGAACGGTCTTCAAGTCCGGCCAAAAGTCCTCGTCGTACCGGGCTTCTACGGCGTAGGGCGTCAGGGTTTCAGCGGCCTCACGAATGTCTCCGAAGCTCTCGTCCTCACCCTTGCAGATCTCAACCAATGCCGACAAGTTGTGAAGGTGGGGATAGCTCACCTGTTTGAGCGATAGGTAGGCCTTCAGATACTTCTCGGCAGCCTGTTGGGCATGAAAACACGCCGTATCCAATGCGCGACCCGCATCCGCGCACATCCGCGCGTTGTCCAGATCGCTGTCGCCTTTCCGCCACAAACCACGCGCCAGGTCCTCATGACCTTTCATAGAGCACCGTCCCTTCGCGGGTTGCCGTCGTAACCAGCGCCTGCGGGACGTCTTTCCAAGCTTCCGCTTCCTCTGGCGTGTAGACAAGGATGTCCACTTGCTGCCGCAGATCTCTCAACGCACCGTACAACGGCGCCGCGCGCTCGTGGCGTGAACGCTTGGAGTCGGCAATGACAAGAATATCCCAATCGCTGTCAGGCCGTCCTTGCCCCCTCCCGCGACTGCCGAATAGCACGACCTTGCGTGGGTGCGCCACCTTGACAATGCGTCGTGTAACTTCCTGAATATCCACAACTGGCGCTGTCATATTTCCAAGGTACCCCCGTCTGCTTCAGACATCAATGCTGATCGAACGCCCAGCCCACTGCCATTCTAGCGTGCCTGCGGTGGCGACGTATGCTAGAACTCACCAGCACCATGACAGCCGATTGTCCCATGACCACAGCGATCCGCGCCCTGCGCGATAAAGGGATCGCGTTCACGCCGCACCTCTATCCCTACGCTGAGCATGGCGGTACGCGCCATGCCGCCGACTGCCTGGGCGTTCCCGAACACGCCACTGTCAAGACGCTGGTCATGGAAACCGACACGCACGCGCCGCTGCTGGTGCTGATGCATGGGGATCGCGAGGTCTCGACCAAGGCCCTGGCCAGGATCCTTGGCGTGAAAACGGCGGCCCCCTGCGCGCCCGAAACCGCGCAGCGGCACACGGGCTACCTGGTTGGCGGGACCAGTCCGTTCGGCACGCGCAAACCACTGCCGGTCTACGTTGAGGAGAGCATCCTGTCGCTCGACCGGATCTACATCAACGGCGGTCGGCGCGGGCTGCTCGTGGAGATCACGCCCGGTGAGCTTCGAAAGGCACTCGCGATCGTCGCAGTCCAAGTGAGCCAAGCGCCCGCGTAAAAGACAGGCTCATGCCTGTGTCCTAAGGTAGGGCGAGGGCCTCCGGCCCCGCCGTGACAGTGTCGCGACCGAAACGCGACAGTCACGGCGCGGCGAGGACGCCGTCGCCCTACCCAAAGTTCGGCGTGAACGCCTCCACCTCGGCCCGCCGCGGGATTGAATCGGCTGCGCCTGGGCGCGTCACGCAGAGCGCGGCCGCCCGACAGGCCACTTCGAGCGCCCGGCGGGGATCCGCGCCACGCAGCAACTCGGCCAGAAAGTAACCAATGGAGGTGTCGCCCGCCGCCGTCGTGTCCACGGCCGTCACCTTCGGGGCCGGAACCCGGAACGTGCCGGCAGGGCCGGCGTAGGCGGCCCCGTCGCTCCCCAACGTCAGCACGGTCGCCGCTCCGGGGTAGCGCTGCCGCATGGCCCCAAGGATTCGGTCCGGCTCCCGCTCGCCGCTCAGTTCCGCGGCTTCGATCTCGTTGACGACGAACAGCCGGACCAACTCGAGCGGATAGGCCAGGACGTCGGTGTGCATGGGGGCGGGATTGAAGGCAATGGTCAGGCCCCGGTTGTGGGCCTGGCGCATGATCTCGGGGATCGCCGAAATCTCGTTTTGCAGCAGCAGCCAGTCACCCGGCCCAAAGCTCGCCAGCACGCGGGCCGCATCGGCCGCCGTGATTTCACGATTGGCCCCGCCATGCAGGATGATCGCGTTCTCGCCGCTGGCGCTCACCTGGATGATGGCGTGCCCGCTCGCGCCGGTGCCGACCTCGACAAGAGCGGTGTCCACGCCGTAGCCGGCCAGGCGCTCCTTCAGCCACCCACCATCAGACCCCAGTTTGCCCGCGTGCACGACCGGCGCCCCGGCCAAGGCGAGCGCAATGGATTGGTTGCTGCCTTTGCCACCCATGAAAACGCGATAAGCCGTGCTTGAAAGCGTCTCACCGGGCCGCACGAAATGCTCCACCCGATAGACATGATCGATGTTGAGGGAGCCAAAATTCAGGATCTGCATGGCGCTCACTTCACTCGGAACTCCCCGCGGCGCAGTTCCCGCACGACCCACGGCAGGCCGCGGCGGCTCAACTGCTCCATGAATGGATCGGGATCGAAGTCCTCGGTATTGTGAACACCCGGCCGGTGCCAGACCTTGTTCACCATCAGGATGGCCCCAATCACGGCAGGCACGCCGGTGGTGTAGGAAACCGCCTGGGCTTTCACTTCGCGGTAGCAGGCCGCATGGTCGCAGACGTTGTAGATATAAACCCGACGCCGCCGGCCGTTCTTCAGTCCCTCGATCAGGCAGCCGATATTCGTCTTGCCGGTATAGGTCGGCCCCAGGGACGACGGTTCCGGCAGAAGGGACTTCAGGAACTTCAGCGGCACGACCTTGTGACCCTCATAGTCCACGGGATCGATCCGCGTCATGCCCACGTTCTGCAGCACGTGCAGATAGGTCAGGTACTGTTCGCCGAACGTCATCCAGAACCGGAGGCGGCGCACGCCCTTGATGTTCCGGGCCAACGATTCCAGTTCCTCGTGGTACATCAGGTACATTTCGCGCGGGCCGATTTCCGGGAAATCAAACGACTGGTGAACCGAAAGCGGATCGGTATCGTGCCACGCGCCGTTCTCCCAGTACTTGCCGCGCTGGCTGATCTCACGGATGTTGATCTCCGGGTTGAAGTTCGTGGCGAAGGGCCGCCCGTGCGAGCCGGCGTTGCAATCCAGGATATCCACGCTGTGGATCTCGTCGAAGTAGTGCTTCTGAGCGTAGGCGCAAAAAACGTTCGAGACACCGGGATCGAAACCGCACCCCAGGAGCGCCATGAGCCCGGCCTTCTCGTAGCGCTTGCGGTAGGCCCATTGCCAGCGGTACTCGAATTTCGCCTTCTCGGGCGGCTCGTAGTTGGCGGTGTCCAGGTAATCGACGCCCGTGGCCAAACACGCCTCCATGATCGACAGATCCTGGTACGGCAACGCCACGTTGATCACCACGTCCGGCCTGACGCGGCGGATCAGGCGGACCACGTTGGCGGGAGAGTCGGCCTCGACGCGGGCCGTGCGGATGGGCCGCTTGATCTGCCTGGCAATCCGCTCGCACTTGGACAGGGTCCTGCTGGCCAGGCAGATGTCGGTGAACACATCCGCCGCCTGGGCGCACTTATGTGTCACCACGCCGCCAACCCCGCCCGCGCCTATGATCAGGACTCTGCTCATGATGTCTGCCCGGTTCGTCCGCTGGATAGCCTCGCACGAATGGGCAGCATCGTAATGGACGGCCGCGCAAGCGTCAAACCCGGCGATGTCCCCCACGAACACCCGTCAGACCCCGCCTACTCCCGGCGCGGCAAGTCATCGCGAAGCACTAAACCCGGGATATCACGAAAGTGGCAGTCGCGCGTGACCAGCGTCGCCTTGGCACGTTGCGCGCACACGGCGATGGCAAGGTCGGGCAGAGGCAGAACCCGGCCGGCCCGGTCCAGGCGCCAAGCCAGCGCTGCCGTCTCGGTCCAGGCCTCAGCGGACAACGCAATGTCTGGTATGTGTTCAAATAGGAGTGCCATCTCGTCGCGTGCGGGCTCGGCGATCATTCCGCGAAGCACTTCGGCCCGGACGATCCCACAACCGACCAGGGCGCTTGCACGCAACCAAGGCGCAAGTCGCCGAATGGGGTTCTGTCCGGCGCGAATCCAAGCGATGAAGACCGTGGAGTCAATAAGGTAGTTCATGGCCGGGCGCGGTTGCGCAACGCCACCACGTCGTAGTGCGGATCCACAGCCGTTCGGTAGGCCTCGTCCGGTAATGCCCGTTCCATCAGGCGATCGAGTGATGCCGCGCGTTCGGCAACGCGCAGAGCGTAGTCCACGGCCGCCTTGCGCGTCCGGAGTCCCGTTAGCTTCATCACGCTCGTCAGCCGCTTTTCATCTAACTCCACAGTCGTCTTCATACGGGAAAGTATATGGGAATACCACCCGTATTACAACCCGTATCATGTTTTCCCGGGTGTCGCACTAGCGTTACTCCCCCACCCCAAGTTTCTTCAACTTGGGCTGGATCACCAGCCGGCAATACGGGGCGTTCTTGTTGTCGTTGTAGTAGTTCTGGTGGTAGTCCTCGGCCGCGTAGAACTCGCCGGCCGGCACGATCTCGGTCACGATCGGCCGTTTGTAGGCGCCGGACTTTTCCAACGCCGCCTTGGACGCTTCGGCCGCCGCTTTCTGTTCCGGCGTGAAGTAGAAGATCGCCGACCGGTACTGCGTCCCTGAGTCAGCTCCCTGCCGGTTGAGCGACGTCGGATCGTGCTCTTCCCAAAACACCTTCAGCAGGGCCTCATAGGTCACTTGCGAAGGGTCATACTCGATCCGGGTTACCTCGGCATGCCCGGTGTCGCCCGTGCACACCTGCTGATAGGTCGGGTTCTTCACGTGCCCGCCTGCATATCCGGGGGTCGTCTTCTTGACCCCGGGCGTCCTTTGGAACACGGCTTCCGTGCACCAAAAACAACCGGCGCCAAACATGGCCGTTTGCAGCGCAGCCGTGTGGTTCGTCGTCGCGGCCTGTTTCATGACAACCTCCCCGCCCTGGACGACCGCCCCAAGGGCGCCCGCGCACAGGATCGCTAGAATCTTCGTTTTCATAACTCCACTATACCACATCCAAGGCGTGACGGAAGGTCATGAAGAACAGGCCGCTCTGGAACAGGCAGCGCAACCCGACGGCCTCGGCCTCGCCCAGGACGATCTGCACGCGCGTCACCTGCCCCCCATCCTTCGCCTTGCGCGACAAGCCCAGGAAGTAGCCGGCCCTTTCGGCGCTCTTCTGGAGACTGATGACCGTGGAGGACTTCCCGTTCTCGTGATACAGCCCGTTCCGTGCCCCGCCGGCCCGTTCCACCCGCCCTTCCAAGACCATCAGCAGTTCGCAGATGTCGGCGAAGCCGAGCTTGACCGTCATCTTGTTCTCCCAGTCGAACGTGGCCGGCACACGCTTTTCGCCATCGCGACCCGCTGCGCTCTTCTGGGCCGTCATGTCGAGAAAGAAGCAGTCATACCGGTCCTCCCCGGGCCGATTCAACCGCAGTGCCAACTGCAGAGCCGCGCCCGTGCCCGAGCCCGTCGGGTGATACAAAGTCAGGCGCGGGGCGTAGGTCTTCGGCGTGGTTGCTTCGGGTGTCGTAGCGCTGTTCACAGTCGTACTCGTTGTATTCATGGTGCCGCCTCCTTCGGTTGGGTCCAGGGTTCTTGGTTCGTAGTTGCCGGTTCACGCTCCGGCTGCCGACCCACCGTGGACAGACCGGATGCCCCGGACGCTGTTCTTATATCTCTTTTATAGAAAATTTACAAGATATCTATTTAGCATCAATTCCAGCCTTGGCGCAGCGGAACATGAAACGACCGCCGAACGGCGGGAATGGAACCGGGAAGGGAGCCGCGAGGATTGCTTCGAAACGCACGGCCCGGGGAAACGCCTTATCGCCCGACCATCTCGTTGGTGCGGCGCAGGCGGTCGGCCATCTCCTTCAAGAGCGTGAGCACGACTTTCGGATTCTCGCGCAGGACGACCTCGATATTGGCTGAGGTGATGGCGATCAACTGGCATGCCTCGCTTACCGTCGCCGTGGCCGATCGGGGAGCCTTGGTCAGCATCGCCATCTCCCCAAAGTAGTTGCCGGTCTTCATGACTCGCAGCACCTGTCCTTCGCGGGTGAGCGTGACCGCGCCCTGCACCACGTAGTACATCGTGTCACCCGGCTCGCCTTCGCGGCAAACGACTTCGCCGACCTCCAGCACCTTGAGAAAGCGCGCCATGCGAGCCAGATGCCGGTAGCCGGGCACATCCGCACCCGATAGCAGTTCGTTCACAAGCAGCGCCTCACGGCGATTGATACCCGCCGCGACTTCCGCGCCGATCAGGATCACGACAAAGCAGGCGTAGACCCAGACCAGCAGCAGGAAGACCGCCTTCAAGGAGCCGAACGCAACGCCATAGTTCGGATCGAACCGGACAATCGCCGAGAACGACGGGTTCAGAACCGCCAGCAGGAGCGCGGAGACCAGGCAACCGGTAAGCACGGCAGGGAAGCCCGGCCTTCCCGGCGAGAACGCGTAGTGTACGAACATCAGGAACCCGACCGTCACGATCATCGGGACGGCCACGTTGATCCACTGCATGAGCAAGGAGGCACGCTGAATGTGATGCGTAACCATGCCATACGTCAGTTGGCAGGCCACCAACAGAATCAGCAGAACGATCATCAAAGCGACGGCGAGCACGTCCTTGAGCTTTTCTTTCAGGTAGGGCGTAGCACGGTCCGTCTTGTAGACGGCGTCGAAGGCACTGCGCAACGCGCCGGCCAGCGGCGTCACACCCCAGATGAGCATGGCGAAGCTCACGAGCCCCCAGGCCTTCTGGGTGGCGAGGCCATGCACTTCCCGCAAAATTACCTCATTGAGAAACGGCGACAGCTGGGCGGCCCCGTGTTCGATGGCGTGCATGGCCGCCTGCGATGACGCCATGAACCGGCCCATCAGGTAGAGCAAGAGCAGCATCAGCGGGAACATGGAGAAGAAACTGTTGTAGGCCAGCACGGCGGCCCGCTCCATCCCCCGGTTACGAAGAAATGACCGGTAGACCTGCCTGGCCACGAACCAGGCGAAATCCACCCAGAGCACGCAGCGTTTGACCACCCTTCCCATGCGGCCGATGATACCGATTCCCTGTTTCGATGCCACTGTTTACCGCTGCTGTCACGTCCTGATTTCCGTTTGACACTTTTTGTTGTTACTCGACATGCGAATTATAACCCATAGAGAGACGACTGAAGCCAGGCGAGGCCCCCAACGGGGGCCGTTGCCTGGCCGCCTGAGCGGGGACCGTTGGCCGGCG